>CADBUN010000069.1 GCA_902797825.1 uncultured Ruminococcus sp.
AGCAAGGCGGAGATCGCAGGCAGGCTGGCGCCTGTCAAGATCGACAACGCAGCTATGCGGAATTTAACGCAATAGATGTTAAAGGGTTTTATTTGAAATTAGTATGAACCACCTTGGGAGGTAACGTGTCTCATAAGCAAAAAAGCGCCTTGAGCTGGATTGTCAGCAGCTCAAGGTCGCAGTTTTTCAATATCATTATTTTATCATTTGTCTACGGACTCAACGCGTTTATCGGCGTATATAATACCGAATTCGCCCGTCAGCTCGTAGATGCAGCCGTCAAGGGCGTCAAGGGCGGAGGCTCGCTCAACGACGTGATTCGTTACGGGCTGTTCTATTTGGGGATCACGCTCGTTCAGATCCTTACGCTGATCGCGGCGCGCAACTATTCCTTTAAGGTCAGCGCAAAGCTGGATATGAGTATCAAATCCAAGCTGTTTTATCACATGATGAATAAGGACTATGCCGATATTTCAGCCTACCATTCCGGTGAATTGATGAACCGCCTGACGAATGACGTCGGCGTTGTGACGTCCTCGGTCGCGACGATTATCCCGAACCTGGTGTTCTTTATCGTCAAGCTGATCGGCGTATTCTATGTTCTTGTGAGGATTAATGCGTATTTTGCGCTGATATTTGTGGCCGGAGGCGCGCTGATTATGGCAGCCGGCGCGATCTTTAAGCCGATCTCAAAGCGGATGCATAAGGACGTCCAGGCAAAGGAAGGCAAGGTTCGCTCCTTTATGCAGGAGGGCTTGGGATCGCTGTTGATGATCAAGACCTTCGGCGCACAGGAAAAAATGCGTTCTTCGGCTTATGAGCTGCAGGAGGTGAGCTATCGCGCACAGCGAAAGCGTAACCTCTTTTCCATCATCACCGGCACCAGTATGTCGGCGGTGTTCTCGCTCGCCTTTGTATGGGGGCTGGGATGGGGCGCCTATATGCTGTACTACGGTTCGATTTCATACGGCGTACTGATGCAGATCACAACGCTGATCAGTCAGATCCGCACGCCGATACAGGGAATGACGAATATCTTCCCGACCTATTTTAATGCCCTTGCTTCTGCCGAGCGTATCATCGAGATCGAGAATCTGGCGGAGGAACAGGTGCTCCACAGTGATGTGAAGGTGGATGAGCTGTATCGGGAGATGAAGGAGATATGCTTCAACGATATCAGTTTTTCGTTTGACCGCGATATCATCCTTGAACACACCTCGCTGACGATCCGAAAGGGAGAATTCGTCGCAATCTCCGGCATCTCCGGTATCGGCAAGAGCACCCTGATGAAGCTTTTGCTGAGCGTGTATCAGCCCAAGGAGGGCGAGATCATCATCCGAACCGATCGGGAAAAGTATCAGGTTGATAAAAGCCTACGCAAGCTGTTTTCCTATGTGCCGCAGGGGAATTTCCTGCTGTCGGGGACGCTGAGGGAGAATATCGCGTTTGTCGCTCCCGATGCGGATGAGAGTGATATCATGCACGCGGCTCAGATCGCCTGTGCGGAGGAGTTCATCCGCGAGCTGCCTCAGGGACTGGATACCGTGATCGCCGAGCATGGGGGAGGACTGAGCGAAGGACAGGTACAGCGTATCGCGATCGCACGCGCGATCCTGACGCGCGCTCCGATCATCCTGCTCGATGAAGCGACCTCTGCGTTGGATGAAGCGACTGAAAAGCAGCTATTGTATAATCTGCGCGGCTTAAAGGATAAAACCTGTATCATTATTTCTCACAAGAAAGCTGCCTTCGATATCTGTGATAAAACGGTCACGATCGCCGATAAGAAGATCAAGCTGCATGGTCAGCAACCATCGTAATGAGTATAATACAAAAGACCGGTGAAAAGCCATCGCAATGACTGCGCTTTTCACCGGTCTCTAGTTTTTTATTGATTCATCATGTAGCGCAGCGTCATCAGGCTGTCGCTGAGGTGGACGTTTTCCGCTACGACGTCATGGTATTTCTTCGAGATATCGTAGTGACTGAAGTTCCAGTAGCTGCGGATACCGCAGCCATACAGCTTGTCGATCATCTTCTCGACCGCCTCCTTCGGCATCGCCAATACGGCGGTGTCGATATCGTTAGCTTTGACATAGGCTTCTATCTCGTCGTCGGAGAGAACCTTGATCCCTCTGAGCATCGTGCCAATGAGCTTCGTATCCTTTTCGAAGATCGCGGTCAGCCGAAATCCGAGCTGTTCAAAATTCAGATGAGTCGCGATCGCCCTGCCCAGATTACCTGCTCCGATCAAAATCGTATGATGAATCTCGTTCAGTCCCAGGATCTTGCCGATCTCTTCACGCAGACCGGAGACGGAATAACCGTATCCCTGCTGTCCGAATCCGCCGAAGCAATTCAGGTCTTGCCGAATCTGGGAGGCTGTGGAATTCATCAAGGCAGCAAGCTTCGTGGAGGATATCTTTTCCACACCCTCTGCTTCGAGCTCGCTGAGATAACGATAGTAACGCGGCAGTCGCCTGATGACCAGCATCGAAACGCCTTCTTTTGGCATAAAGATTACTCCTTATTATAATTCAGTCAGTCTGTCGTGAACGGCGTCGAGGAACGCCTCGGTGCTGACCTTCTGCTTGTTTTCCAGCGTGCTCAGCAGATACAGGTCGCCGGTCATGATACCGGCTTCGATGGTGTCGATGGTAGCCTTCTCGAGCTTATCGGCGAAGTCGCATAGCTCGGTGATACCGTCCAGCTCGCCGCGCTTGCGCAGCGCGCCCGACCACGCGAAGATCGTCGCAACCGAGTTGGTCGAGGTCTCCTCGCCCTTGAGGTGCTTGTAGTAGTGGCGCTGTACGGTGCCGTGAGCTGCCTCAAATTCATAGACGCCGGCAGGGGAGACCAGCACGCTGGTCATCATCGCGAGCGAACCGAACGCGGTCGCGATCATGTCGCTCATGACGTCGCCGTCATAATTCTTACACGCCCAGATATAGCCGCCGTTGGAGCGGATGACGCGTGCGACAGCGTCATCAATCAGGGTGTAGAAGTAGGTGATACCGGCTGCTTCGAATTTCTCTTTATATTCTGTCTCGAAAATCTTAGTAAAGATATCCTTGAAGGTGTGATCGTATTTCTTGCTGATCGTATCCTTGGTGGCAAACCAAAGATCCATCTTCTGATCAAGCGCATAGTTGAAGCAGGATCGCGCAAAGGAGCTGATCGAGCTGTCCAGGTTATGCATACCCTGAATGATACCGCTGCTGTTCTTGAAGTCGAAGATCGTCTCGCGGCTTTCCTTGCCCTCCTGATCTGTGACGCAAAGCTCCGCTTTTGAGCCCTGCTCCACGATCATTTCCACATTCTTGTATACGTCGCCGTAGGCATGACGGGCGATGCAGATCGGCTTGGTCCAGGTGGGGATGTAGGGGGTGATCCCCTTGACCAGGATCGGCTGACGGAATACGGTACCGTCCAGAATCGCGCGGATGGTGCCGTTGGGGCTTTTCCACATTTCCTTGAGATTGTATTCGTCCATACGCACCGCGTTGGGCGTGATGGTAGCGCATTTGACCGCTACGCCGTATTTCTTTGTTGCTTCGGCAGAATCAACGGTAATCTGATCGTTCGTTTCGTTGCGCTTCTCAAGACCGAGGTCATAGTATTCGCTTTTGAGATCGACGAAGGGGAGGATCAGCTTGTCCTTTAACATTTGCCAGATAACTCTGGTCATCTCGTCGCCGTCCATCTCGACGAGCGGCGTTTTCATTTGTATTTTAGCCATATTTACCTCCGGAATATTGATTTGCCTTCCCCTCAAGGGAGGGTTATGATTATCTTGATATCGTGTAGTTGAGCAGACCGCCCGCGAGAATGATCGCCTTTTGGCGCTCGGTCAGCGCACAGTTGGTCTTGATTTCGATATTCTTGCTCTTGTTGATGATAGTGATACCGCTGCCGGCTTCGATCTGACCGCGGACGTTTTCAATCACCAGATGATCTCCGAGGTCGATGTTTTGCTAATCCTTTTCATCCGCGAATTCCAGCGGAATGATACCGGCGTTGATCAGATTTGCCCGGTGAATACGCGCGAAGCTCTTGACGAGCACCGCCTTGACGCCGAGATAAAGAGGAGCAAGCGCCGCGTGCTCACGCGAGGAGCCCTGACCGTAGTTGGAGCCGCCGACGATGATCGAAGCGCCCAGCGCCTTGGCGCGGGACGGGAACTCGGTATCGCATACAGTGAAGCAGTATTCCGAGATCGCCGGAATATTGGAACGCAGGGGCAGAATCTTAGCGCCCGCGGGCATGATGTGATCGGTTGTGATATTATCCTCAACCTTCAAAGAGCAGGACGCGTTGATATCATCGGCAAGCGCGGAGGTCTTGGGGAATTCCTTGATGTTCGGACCGCGCAGGACTTCGACCTGATCCATTTCATCGACGGAAGCAGGCTCGATGACCATGTTATCGTTAATGAGGAAGTGCTCCGGCATAGAAACCTTGTAGCCGTCGGCGAATTTGCGCGGATCGGTCATGACGCCGGTCAGCGCGGAGACAGCCGCTACCTCGGGAGAGACCAGATAGATTTCGGCGTCCTTGGTTCCGCTTCTGCCCAGGAAGTTACGGTTGAAGGTGCGCAGGGACACGCCCTTGCTGTTCGGAGACTGTCCCATGCCGATACAGGGACCGCAGGCGCTTTCGAGGATTCTCGCGCCGGCGTCGATCAAATCGGACAGCGCGCCGTTTTGAGCCAGCATATTCAGCACCTGCTTGGAGCCGGGTGCGATCGCGAGCGATACGCTGTCGGCTACGGTCTTGCCCTTCAGGATATGGGCGACCTTCATCAAATCGGTGTAGCTGGAGTTGGTACACGAGCCGATACACACCTGATTGACGACCATCCCCTCGAGCTCTTCGACGCTCTTAACCGCATCCGGGGAGTGGGGGCAGGCTGCCAAAGGCGCCAGCTTGCTCAGGTCGATCACGATGTGCTCGTCATAAACAGCGTCGTCGTCTGCACTCAGCGCGGTATAATCACCCTCTCTGTCCTGTGCCTTTAAGAAGGCGAGCGTATTCTCGTCAGAGGGGAAGATCGAGGTGGTAGCGCCCAGCTCGGCGCCCATGTTGGTGATCGTCGCTCTTTGCGGCACGCTCAGCGTTTTGATGCCTTCGCCGGTGTATTCGATGATTTTGCCGACGCCGCCCTTGACGGACATCAGGCGCAGTACCTCGAGGATGATATCCTTGGCGGAAACATTTTCCTGTAATTCGCCCTTTAATTCAACGTTGACGATCTTCGGCATGGTGATATAGTATTCGCCGCCGCCCATCGCGACAGCTACGTCCAGACCGCCTGCGCCGATCGCCAGCATACCGATACCGCCGCCGGTGGGGGTATGAGAGTCGGAGCCGATGAGCGTTTTACCCGGGATGCCGAAGCGCTCCAGATGCACCTGATGACAGATGCCGTTGCCGGGACGAGAGAACCAGATTCCGTGCTTTTTACAGACAGTCTGAATAAAGCGATGGTCATCAGCGTTCTCGAAGCCGGTCTGCAGGGTGTTATGGTCGATGTAGGCGACGCTGCGCTCGGTGCGAACGCGGTCGATGCCCATCGCCTCAAATTCGAGGTAAGCCATCGTACCGGTAGCGTCCTGCGTCAAGGTCTGGTCAATACGGATACCGATATCGGTACCCTTTACCATTTCACCTGTTACCAGATGGTTTTTGATGATTTTTTCAGCTAGCGTGAGTCCCATAGTTTCCTCCTGATTACGTTTTGATAAAACAATATACATTGATATTATACTACGAATTTGAGATAAAGTAAAGATAATCGAAAAAAATATCACATTTTGGTATGATGTATTAGGATTCGCTTGTCATCCTGTGCCGGTTATGATATGATAATCTTACCAAATAAAGGCAGTCATTGACTTTGCCGTTCAGGAGCATCCCGAACTAAAGGATTATCTTTACGCAGTCGGTAAGTCTTATGATGAGCCCGTTTATAACGATGACGGAACGGTTAACAAGGAGAAGTCGCGCCGCGTTGTATTTATCCCTGAGTCATAATCATTTCCGATGTATAATCAGCCCGGAAGCACCGGGCTGATTATTCTTTTATCGGGGTTCGTTTCACCAAAATCGTTTTTGTCTGATTCCGTAAGCCTAAACTAAAATGAATACTATTATTCTGTGATGTATTTTCTTTTTCAGTGATTTTTCACATAGCAATTGTTTGTCAATAATGATATAATGATAGCGTAAAATAAGGAAGTATGCGCTTTAAGAGATGATGATTATTTTATTTCATAATCGTATTCATCCACTTTTCGTTTCAGGCACCGAATCACGATCGGATGCTTGAACTACGGCAGCGGTAATTGACTCTTGCGGGATGACTGACCGCTGATCTTTTCATAAGCGCAGATGAAAAACTAAGGTGATACTATGGCTAAAAGAGAAAATTTGAGAAACATCGCGATCATCGCGCACGTTGACCACGGCAAGACAACGCTGGTCGATCAGCTGCTGCGCCAGTCGGGCATCTTCCGCTCGAATGAGGTCGTCAACGAACGTGTTATGGACAGCAACGATCTGGAGCGCGAGCGCGGGATTACAATCCTGTCAAAGAATACCTCCGTCATGTACGGAGATACCAAGATCAATATCGTTGATACGCCCGGACACGCCGACTTCGGCGGCGAGGTCGAGCGCATTCTGATGATGGTTGACGGCGTGCTGCTGCTGGTTGACGCCTTTGAGGGCTGTATGCCGCAGACGCGCTTTGTCCTGAAAAAGGCTTTGGGACTCGGCAAGAAGCCGCTGGTTGTCGTCAACAAGATCGACCGTGACGGCGCCCGTCCCGAGGAGGTCATCGACGAGGTGCTCGATCTGTTCATCGAGCTTGGCGCCGATGACGATCAGCTTGAGTTCCCGGTCGTCTACGCCTCGGCGAGGGAGGGCGTTTCTTCGACCGATCCCTATGAGATGACGCCGGATATGAAGCCGCTCTTTGAAGCGATCATCCGTGAGATTCCCGCTCCCGAGGGCGACGCCGACGCGCCGCTGCAGCTGTTGGTCTCGAATATCGAGGCGGATGAGTATGTCGGCAGAATCGGTATCGGGCGCGTGGAGCGCGGCAGGGTGAAATCCGGTCAACAGGCGGTTTTATGCCATCAGGACGGCACGACGACCAACGTGAAGATCGGCAGGCTCTATGAGTTCGAGGGCTTAAAGCGAGTAGAATGTGATGAGGCGGAGATGGGCGATATCGTATGCGTCTCCGGTATCGCGGATATCAATATCGGAGAGACGATTTGTCAGCCCGAGCATATTGAGCCGCTGCCCTTTGTCAAGATCGACGAGCCCACCGTTTCTATGAATTTTATTGTCAATAACTCTCCCTTTGCCGGCAGAGAGGGCAAATATGTTACCTCGCGCAACATCCGCGACAGATTGTTTAAGGAGGTAGAAACCAACGTCGCCCTGCGCGTGGAAGAGACAGACTCCGCGGATACCTTTAAGGTATCCGGCAGAGGCGAGCTGCATCTTTCGATCCTGATCGAGACCATGCGCCGTGAGGGCTACGAATTTCAGGTCAGCCGTCCGCAGGTCATCACCAAGATGATTGACGGCGTGCTGCATGAGCCGATCGAGTATCTGATGATTGAGGTACCCGAGAACTATGTCGGCGCCGTCATGGAGAAGCTCGGCTCCCGTAAAGCGGAGCTGATCAATATGGGCGCGCGCGAGGGCGGTTCCACCCATATCGAATTCCGTATTCCGTCACGCGGTCTGATGGGGTATCGTCCCGAATTCCTGACCGATACCAACGGCAACGGCATCATGAATCACGTGTTCGATTCGTATGAGCCGTATAAGGGCGATATCGTCACCCGTCACCAGGGCTCCTTGATCGCCTTCGAGACCGGCGAGACCGTGACCTATGGCTTGTATGCTGCCCAGGAGCGCGGCAGGCTCTTTGTCGGCCCCGGTGTAGACGTTTACGAGGGAATGATCGTCGGCGCTTGTCCCAAGGCGGAGGATATCACCGTTAACGTATGCAAGAAAAAGCATATCACCAATACCCGTGCTTCCGGCTCCGACGACGCTTTGAAGCTGACGCCTCCTTCCGTACTCTCGCTCGAACAGTGCCTTGAGTTTATCGCCGATGACGAGCTGGTCGAGGTAACGCCCGACAGCATCCGTATGCGCAAGGAGATTTTGAGCAAAGAGCTCCGCATGAAGCACCAATTCAGAAACAAATAAAGGCGATCAATGATCACTACCATGAATCACTAAAATGCAATATATTATTCTCGATCTGGAATTCAACAGCGCCTATTCGAAGCATCGTCATAAATTCGTCAACGAAATTATCGAATTCGGCGCCGTGAAATGTGATGAACAATTGAATATCATCGAGACCTTCTCGGAGTTGATTAAGCCGCAGATCTCCAAGAAGCTGAATTCTCACGTGAGCGCGCTGACGCATATCACGCTGGAGGAGCTCAAGGAAAGCCGCAACACCTTCTCGCACGTGATCTCCAAATTCCGCAAATTCCTCGGCGACGGGGTGCTGCTGACATGGAGCAACAGTGATGTTTTAGTTCTAATGGAGAATTATCGCTATTTCTTCGGAAATGATAAGCTTTCATTTTTGAAGTATTATGTTAACCTTCAGAAGTACTGTGAATGTGCGCTCGGCTACCAAGATAAGGCGCATCAGCTGGGACTCTCTGCCTGTGCCGGGATGCTGGGCTTGCGTTTTGAAGAGAACAGCCTGCACCGCGCTTATAATGACGCGGAGCTCAGCGCCGCCTGCTTTAAAGCCCTGTATCACAGCGAGCTGCTCGAAGCGTTCTTATACGAATGTAACGATGATTTTTACCGCAGGCTTACCTTCAAGAATTACAATATCTGTGATTTGAAGGATCCGCACGTGGAGAAAAAGGAAATGTATTTCAATTGCGATACCTGCGGAAAGCGCGCGCTGCGACGCTCCAAATGGCGCTTGAAGAACCGCTCCTTCCGCGCTCATTTCCGCTGTATACGGTGCCGCAGGGATTTTGAGGGACGGATCATTTTCAAACAATGCTACGATCATGTAGAGGTCATCAAGAGGATCGCTGAGCTGCCTCCAAAGGACAAGCGCAGGCATGATGAAACCGCTTCATAACATAACGGCAGGAAGCCCTGCCGTTTAATTATACAGAAAAATTAGAACAAATATTCGAAAATCTATTGATTTATCGTCTGTTCTCTGTTATAATAGAATTATCGAAGGCGGTGATGCTACGCTTTTGATCGTGGGAGTAGCCCCATACTCCGGTCGAATAATTCATGTTTGAAATGATGAAGAAGTCAATCGAAAGGACAATTGAATGAATTATGGTGAATGGGCGGTTGCGTATCGTAAGGATGCGAACCGTATTCTGAAAGTGATCGAAAAGAAGCGGAATCTTTTGAATGAGAAGCATTTGAGTCCTGACGCACGAAAACTGCTAAATGACTCGATGACCGCTTATCGGCGTATTTATCGAGAGCTGCTGCATACGTCGCGGCATCTGAAAGAACGCGGAGAACGGTACCATGAGGCGTGAGCGCGTATTCTTGGATGAAAAGAACAGCGATCTGATCGCTTATACGAGGTCGCTCAGCGGCGGTGATAACCGCCCCGAACGCGAACGGATGAAGCGGATTTTGCTGCGCGCCATGAAGCACGAACTGACCGAGCGTCAGCGAGACTGTTTGAGTAAATACTATCTGGAAGGGTTGAAGATGAAGGATATCGCCTGTGAACTGCACCTTTCCAAGTCCACGGTTTCGCGCCACATCAAATCAGCAGAGCTGAAGCTGCGGAAGGTCGCCTCGTATTATCAACGTTAAAACTGAATATTTGTATAAAAGCACAAGCGCCGTGGTGTCACGACGCTTGTGCTTTATGGAGAATCATGATTTCGAAGCCCTTTGATACTAATCCTTGATAAAAAGATTTAATCAGATATTAGTGATAAATTTCGCAGAGCGAGGCGAGTGACGCAGGCATACTGTCG
>CADBUN010000070.1 GCA_902797825.1 uncultured Ruminococcus sp.
ACTTGACCGCTCTCAGCGAGTTCGGCGAGCGACGACGCCAACAAAGCTATGCGGAATTTATCGCAATAGATGATAAAGGTTTTTATTTAGGATTAGTATGATATACCATTTTTGATAAAACATTTTCATTGGTATCAACCATTCTCCACCACCTTCATCGCGATCGCGGTGATATCGTCGTCGTGTTCGTCACGGCGGCGTTTTTTTGCCTCATCCACGATATGGGCGGCGAGCTGTTCCGCCGAGCCCTCGCGCCAGCTCATGATCAGCTTCTCGATCCAATCGGGCGAGCCGACCAGCGCCCCGTCTGACACCATCACGATCCAGTCATCCTTTGTCAGCGTCACGTCCTCCTTGTTAAACCGGGCTTCGTTCAGGATCCCGAGCGGCAGGGAGGGCATTTCTTTTTGAAGCATACGGCTGTTTTTCTTGATAAAGGTCGTACACGCGCCCGCCTTCATCAGCGCGGCTTGTCCGGTAAAGCAGTTAAAATCCAGCATATCGAGGGTAGCGAGCGACTCCTCCTCGCTCTTGATCATCAGCGAAGAATTGACCACCGCGAGCGAACAGTCATAGCTCAGCCCTGCCTTACAGAGCTTCGTCATGATGCTGACCGCCATATTCGCGTCCACCGCCGCTCTGCCGCCCGAGCCCATGC
Source organism: uncultured Ruminococcus sp. (assembly GCA_902797825.1). Lineage (GTDB taxonomy): Bacteria > Bacillota > Clostridia > Oscillospirales > Acutalibacteraceae > Ruminococcoides. Next base: position 659 of record CADBUN010000070.1, read on the forward strand.
CGTCGGAGATCATCGCCACGGTGCTGCCGGTTCCCTTGACAAAGTAATTCAGACAGTCGCCGCACAACTCGCCGTCGTCACAGACGTGCTGCGCCGAGCCGATCTCGAGGTCGAACAGCGGCAGCTCACACAGCACCGCGCGCGCCCGATCGCCCTCAAAGCTCAGCACCGGGCTCTCGAAATACCGTCCGCAGGCGCGGCAGACCTCGCGGTTCAGCTCGGATTTGGAGAGAACGGTCTTTTTGCCTACAGCGATCTCGAGCTCTACCGTCATGCCGCCGACCGCGCTCGTGCGGCAGGAGCAATCCGCCACCGTCAGCCCTGCGGCGGACAGCGCCTCGATCACCCTGTCGGCGCAGGCCTCGTCATAGCCCTCGATGTACATGAATTCTTCGGACAGATCGTGCAGAATATCGCTCAGCCCGGCAAACTGCCCGGCGACGACAGACCGCACGCCCGTGATCCGCCGGCGCGCCGCCTCCATGGATAAGTATTCGCGATAGCTGCGGTTGACGCTGTGCGCCAGCTCCGCGGATTTACAGCACCGCTTGAGGAACCGATCCTCGATATCCCCCTCCTTGATGAAGCCGCGCTCCCTGAGCGTATCGGTCAGGCGATGGAAGTCATCCAGCGTCATGCCGCGCTCGCGCTCCCAGCAGTAAGCGCGCAGTCCGCAGCCCTTGCAGGTGAAATCGGCGGCGCGCTCATAGATCCAGTTCGCGTTCGGCTCATAGAGCCTTGCCAGACGGTCGGACACCGCGTTGACGCAGGAGCTGACGTTATCGAGCGCCTTAGAGCAGTGCTCCAGCCGCGTCGTGAGGTTGCGGCGGATCGCTTCCTCCGAGGTACGGGCGGCGTCGTCGCTGAACACCGTTGATAAATAGTTCCCCGCATCCTTCGGAATCAGCAGAAAAATCCCCGAGGCAACGCCGCATTCGACCGCAACCGACAGCACCATCGAGCGATCCGGCGACGCAAAGGCGAACATCGTACCGCAGATCAGCGCCGCAAAGACCACCGCCGCCTTACCCATCGGGGCGAGCAGACCGCCGATCAGCCCCGACAGCGAGTACCCTGCCGCCAAGAACAGCAGCTTATTATCCGACAGCGCAAATACCGCGCCCGTCGCGATCCCGGCGATGCTGCCGCCCTTGATCAGTCCATATCGCGCGAACAGCAGGATCAGCAGCACCGCCAGCACCCTGCCGACAGACACGATTCCGAGCATCACGCCCGACATCGAAAGCAGCAGGATACACCCCGTCATGCTCAGGCAGGACAGCTCCTGCTGGGTAAAGCCCGACAGCGCCCGTTTGGATTCGAACAGCAGGGCGGTACGGTTCATAAAATACGCGCCTGCCGCGGCGATCAGCGCCTCGATCACACACTCGACCGCCTCGGTCATCTCGCTCTTTGCCGAGAAGGTCAGCGCGATTCCCGTCGCAAAGACCGGGATAAAGGCGACCACGGGCGCATAAAACCGACTGCCGGAGATCTTTCTGACCTCGCCCAGTACCCAGCGGATCGCGCCGATGGCGACCACCACCGCGATATAGCGGAAGGTAGACGAAGGCGCCGAGAACAGATAGCTCAGCGCCGCGCCGAGCATCCCGGCAGGCATATAAGTGAAGGGTACCGCCGCCACCAGCGACGCGCCGAAGGGAGAAAGCTCCCCCAGCGTAGCGCCGCGCGACACGATCCCTCCCGCGATAAAGCACGAAATATGCAGCGCGACCTCGCGCGCGATTCCGTTCGCGCCGAGCCGTGTTTTTCGTTTGGCGCGCCCCCGGCGCACAGCTTGTACAACAGACATAGCATCATCCCTTTGAACGATTGAAACAGGTGGGTTCCCTCATGCCGCAGGCAAATCATGATTGAAAATCAATTTATGCCGCAGCAATCCGGTACCCGTCCCTGAGCCTGTCCCTAGTATAACGGATCGCGACGCACGCGTTTGTCGGGGCTTGGATGCATCTTTCGGTAATCTTTTCTCCCATCGGGTAGGGGAAAAGAAAGAAAGCAGGGGATTTGCAAAACGCCGTAGAGAAATCATTGAATCGCATACAAAAAGAGCCTCTCCGCTCGGAAAGGCTCTTATGCTTGTGACTTTAGGCGAAAAGATAGGCATCATTCCGACCTGCCGATGAGGCGCTAAGATTCAAACAAAACGCGTTTTGCGAATTGCGCAGTGTTGCCGTATCTTCGATTTTAACGGGAAGAAAGCGTCGCGGCGATGACCGCCTTGATGGTGTGCATACGGTTCTCCGCCTCGTCAAAGACGATGGAGCGGTCGCTCTCGAACACCTCGTCGGTGACCTCCATACAGTCGATCCCGAATTTGGCGTGAATCTGCTTGCCGATGGTGGTGTTCAGATCGTGGAACGCAGGCAGACAGTGCATGAAGCGGCACTGAGCGCCGGCGTTATCCATCAGCGCGGAGGTGACGCGGTAGGGCGTCAGATCGCGGATACGCTCGGTCCAGACCTCGTCCGGCTCGCCCATGCTCACCCAGACGTCGGTATAGATCACGTCGGCGTTTTCGGTTGCCTTTATCGGATCCTCAATGAACTCGAGCACCGCGCCGGTAGAGGCGGCGATCTGTTGACACTGCGCGATCAGCGCGGCATTCGGGAAATACGCCTTCGGCGCGCAGGCGACAAAATGCATGCCCATCTTCGCGCAGCCGACCATCAGCGAGTTGCCCATGTTGTAGCGCGCGTCGCCCATGTAAACGAGCTTCTTGCCCCCAAGCTCGCCGAAATGCTCGCGGATGGTGAGGAAATCGGCGAGAATCTGCGTCGGATGATACTCGTTGGTCAAGCCGTTATAGACCGGTACGCCGGCGAACTTCGCCAGCTCCTCCACGATCGCCTGACCGTAGCCGCGATACTCGATCGCGTCATACATCCTGCCGAGCACACGCGCGGTATCGGCGATGCTCTCCTTCTTGCCGATCTGAGAGCCCGAGGGATCCAGATAGGTCGGATGCATCCCGAGGTCGGCGGCGGCTACCTCGAACGAGCAGCGTGTACGCGTCGAGGTCTTTTCAAAGATCAGGGCGATGCTCTTCCCCTCGCAAAGACGATGCGGTACGCCTGATTTTTTCTTCGCCTTCAAATCGGCGGCGAGGTCTAAAAGCCCCGTGATCTCGTCGGGAGTAAAGTCCAGTAATTTCAAAAAATGCTTGTTTTGTAAGTTCATGATACACCTCTGTATGATGAAGGGCTTCTGCTGCCCCGTGTGGTTACTCGCTCAGCGCCTCGAGGATCAGATCTACCGCCCGTGAAAGCACCTGTGTCGGAATATTCAGCGGCGGCAGCAGGCGCAGCTTATCCTTGGCGGACAAACACAGCACGCCCTTTTCCATACAGGAAGAGAGCACCTCGGACACGGGCTTCTTCGTCTCGACGCCGATCATCAGCCCCATACCGCTGACGGCGAAGCCGGCGGCTTCGAGCCGCTCTCTGACATAGCGTCCCTTTTCGGCAACCTGTGCGAGAAACGCGTCGTCCATGCGGTTCAGTCCCGAAATCGCCGCGGCGGCGCAGATCGGATTGCCGCCGAAGGTGGAGCCGTGATCGCCGTAGCCGAGGACGTCCGCGACCTTTTCGCTCATCAGCGTCGCGCCCATCGGGAGCCCGGCGGCAAGTCCCTTTGCGGTGCTGACCACGTCGGGACGAATGCCGAAATGCATATACGAATACAGCTTGCCGGTACGTCCGTTGCCGGTCTGTACCTCGTCGATCATCAGGATCAGGTCGTTTTCGCGGCAAACGCGCTCGACCGCCCTGATATATTCCGCGTCAAGCACGTTCACGCCGCCCTCGCCCTGGACGGTCTCGATCAAAACGCCGGCGACCTTATTCTCCCTGACGAGCCGTTCAAAGCCCTCGATATCGTTCGCGTCGGCATAGAGGAAGCCCTCGGTCAGCGGCGTGAACTGGGTATGGAAGATCTCCTGTCCCGTCGCGGCAAGGGTGGTCAGGGTTCTGCCGTGAAAGCTCTTGTTCAGCGTGATGATGTGATAATACTCATCACCCTTCGCGCGCGCGGCATACTTACGCGCCACCTTAATCGCGCATTCGTTCGCCTCGGCGCCGGAGTTGGAGAAGAACACCTTGCTCATACCGGTACGGGTGCAGAGGATTTCTGCGAGCTCCGCGCAGGGAGCAGTGTAATACAGGTTGGAGGTATGCTGCAGCAGCTTCGCCTGATCGGCGACCGCCTTCGCCCATACGGGATCGGCATAGCCGAACGCGTTGACGCCGATGCCCGACGTCATATCAATATACCGCTTGCCGTTATCGTCATAGCAATAGCTGCCCTCGCCCGAGACGATCGTCACGTCGAAGCGTTTATAGGTATGCGCAATATAGCGCTCATCGGTTTGTTTAATACTCATGTTAACTCCTATTTAGTGGTCAGTGATCAGTGGTGAGTGGTCAGTACAGAAGGTCGCTACGCTCCGATTGATATATCGGATGCGGGCAACGCGCGCCGACATTCACTGTTTTGCATCCGGCACGACCATCGTACCGGCGCCCTCGTCGGTCATCAGCTCCATCAGGATCGAATGCGGCACCCTGCCGTCCATGATGATGACCTTTTGCACGCCCTTATAGATCGCCTCGATACAGCACCCGACCTTGGGGATCATGCCGTCGGAGATGATCCCGTCGCGGCGCAGGCGCTGCGCCTCGCTGACGGTGATCTGCGGAATCAGGCTGGCGGGATCGTTCTTATCCTTCAAAACGCCGGCGATATCGGTCATCATGATCATGCGCTCCGCCTTGATCGCTCCGGCGATATACGCCGCGGCGGTGTCGCCGTTGATGTTATAGGCGTTGCCCTCTCTGTCACAGCCGATGGTGGACACAACGGGGATATAGCCCTTTTCGAGCAGGTCCATGATCGGCTCGGGGCGGATGTTCGTGATATTGCCCACGAAGCCGAGGCGTTCATCCTTGATCTCTGCTTCGATCAGGTGTCCGTCTATGCCGGAGATTCCCATCGCGCGGCCGCCCTTAGACTCGATCAGGTTGACAAGGGTTTTGTTGACCTTGCCGGACAGCACCATCTGCACGATGTCGATAGTTTCCCGGTCAGTCACGCGCAAGCCGTCCACGAACGCGGGCTTTTTGCCGACGCGCCGCATGACCTCGTTGATTGCGGGACCGCCGCCGTGCACCAGCACGACCTTCACCCCGATCAGCCACAAGAGGACGATATCCTGCATGACCTGCTGCTTGAGCTCTTCGTTGATCATCGCGTTGCCGCCGTATTTGACGACGACAATCTTTCCGTTATATTTTTTGATATACGGCAGGGCGGCGCACAGTACCTCGGCGCGCTCCGCGTTTGAAAAATCGTTGTTCATATGTCCTCACATTCGGGTACGGGTGTCCCGTCCATTATGATTCTCGATTCGTTATTCATTCTTTTCTATGATTTCTTATGTCCGGTAATCGCCGTTGATCTTCACATAATCATAGGTCAGGTCACAGCCCCACGCGGTAGCGTCGAAGTCGCCGTCGTTAAGAGAGATGAGAATCTCGATCTCCTTCTCGAGCAGGATCTCCTTCGCCCTTTCTTCGCTGAAATCGACGCCGGCGCCGTCCTTGCAGACGAGGATCTCGCCCTTCGCGCTGCGGAAGCTGACGTCGATCTTCGTGACGTCCACCTGCGCGCCGGAATAGCCGATCGCGCACAGCACGCGTCCCCAGTTGGCGTCCGCGCCGAACATCGCCGCCTTCAGCAGGCTCGAGCAGATCACGGATTTGGCGACCGTCTTGGCGATATCGAGCGTCCCGGCGCCGCTGACCTTGCATTCGAGCAGCTTGGTGGCGCCCTCGCCGTCGCCGGCGATCATGCGGCACAGGCTGACCGTCACGGTGTTGAGCGCCTGCATAAAGGCGCTGAAGTCATCGCCCTCGGCGGTGATCTCCGCGTTGCCTGCCATCCCGTTCGCGAGAACGACGACCATATCGTTAGTAGAGGTATCGCCGTCGATCGAAACCATATGAAAGGTGCTTTGGATATCGCCCGAAAGCGCCTGTTGAAGCAGCCCGGGGCTGATGGCGGCGTCGGTGGTGATGAACACCAGCATGGTCGCCATGTTCGGGTGGATCATACCGCTGCCCTTGGCGATACCGCCGATGCGGCAGGTCTTGCCGCCGCAGGTAAACTCCACCGCAACCTCCTTCGGGATCGTATCGGTGGTCATGATACCCAGCGCCGCCGCATGGCCGCCCTCGCGGCTGAGCCCTTCGACCAGCGCGTCCATTCCGCCCTTGATCGGCTCCAGGCTGAGCGGCTGACCGATCACGCCCGTAGAGGCGACGACAACGTCGTTCGGCGCGATCCCGGTCTTTTGCGAGACCAGCTCCGCCATCCCCTCGGCGATCTCGATCCCGTTTGCGTTACAGGTATTGGCGTTGCCGGAGTTACAGATCACCGCCTGCGCCGTACCGTCGGCGATATGCGCCTTGGTGACGGTCAGGGGAGCGCCCTTGACGAGGTTGGTGGTATAGACCGCCGCCGCGGACGCCTTTTTTTCGCTGACGATCAGCGAGAGATCGTTCTTGGATGTATTCTTGCGGATACCGCAGTGGACGCCCGATGCCGTAAAGCCCTGCGCCGCGGTTACGCCGCCTTCCATCAATTTCATATACAAACTTCCTTTCAGAGGAATCCGCCTCCCTCATGCCGGAGGGAGCTTATCCCGTTACTAATCCGGTCGCTTCCGCCAGTCCCAGACGAATATTCATGTTCTGGATCGCCGCGCCGGAAGCGCCCTTGCCGAGGTTATCGAAGCGCGAGATCAGGGTGACGCGGTCATCGTTGCCGAATGCCGCGACAGCCATGTCGTCACGTCCGCTGAACGCCCCGGCGCTGATGAAGCCGCCCTCGGTGCTGTCGTCATAGCGGATCATGCCGTCCCGGTAATAGTCCCGATAGGCTGTCTTGATCGCGTCCAAGGAGCAGGAAAGCAGCTCGCGCGTGAGGGTGACGCTGACCTCCATGCCGCTGTAATACGCCGCGACGATCGGGCTGAACACCGGCTCATGCGCTAAGCCGCAGAGCTTCTGCATCTCGGGCAGGTGCTTGTGCGCCTGACCTAAGGCGTAGATACGCGGCGCGTCGAGCAGGGGGCTTCGATCCTGCGCCTCATATTCCGCGATCATCTTCTTGCCGCCGCCGGAATAACCGGTCAGCGAGAAGCATGACAGCATGGCGTCGGGCTTGATGAGTCCCGCTTCGACCAAAGGTCGGACAAGCGCGATGAAGCCCGAGGCGTGACAGCCGGGGTTGGCGATGCGTGTCGCCCGGGTGAGCTCTTCGCGCAGCCCTGTCAGCTCCGGCATCCCGTATGTCCAGCCGTCGGCGGTACGATGGGCGGTCGAGGTGTCGATCACGACCGTATCGGGGTTATCAATCAGCGATACCGCCTCTACCGCCGCCGCGTCGGGCAGGCAAAGGAAGCTGATATCGCTTTTATTCAGCATGTCACGGCGCGCCGCAGGATCCTTGCGCAGCGCGTCGGGCAGGAGCATCAGCTCGATGTCACGGCGCTGTGACAGCCGCTCTCGGATGCGCAGCCCGGTGGTGCCGGCGCTGCCGTCGATAAAGATTTTATGCATGGGTTTCGATTCCTTTTATCATTCTAAACTTTTTATCGTTCTAATACTAATCCTTAATAAAAACCTTTATCATCTATTGCGATAAATTCCGCATAGCTTTGTTGAGCTCCTTGACATACGACAGTAT
>CADBUN010000071.1 GCA_902797825.1 uncultured Ruminococcus sp.
ACGACAGTATGCCTGCGTCACTCGCCTCGCTCTGCGAAATTTATCACTAATATCTGATTAAATCTTTTTATCAAGGATTAGTATGAGCGCTTTCGGCGTTCTTTGAAAAGAACATCAGTCTATCTTTAGAAATATCCTCGTATATTATCAAAAAGTCTGCTTCGTATAAAAACGCAGGACACCGTATCGTTCGGTGTCCTGCTGCTGTTTTATTGCTACTTAGTATTATGAATCGTATGCAGATGGCTGGTTGCTCCGGTGAATGGATCAGGTTATTTGCCTTCCTCGATCATCTGCCAATAGCCGGGGGCGTCGTCCTCATACATACCGTAGGCGCTGTACCAGCGGTCGGCGAGGAAGGGGACGGGCTTATGCGCAGGCAGCGCCCGGGCGAGACGGTCGATATTATCCCTGAGGTAAGCGGTCATCCGGCTGCGCTGTTCATCGAGCGGCTGGTCGGGATCATAGGTGATCGGCTTGCCGACGGAGATCACGGCGTTCTTCTTCTCGAGATAAACGGGATAGAACTTGAGCGCCTTCTTGGTCTTGCGATAATACAGACGGGCGATATCAATGAAGCCCGGCTGCAGCTCACAGATGTATTCCGAAAACCGCTTCGGCGATTCGGCAAAGATGACCAGATCATTGCCGTCCATCATCGCCTTAATGCTTTGTTTAAAGGTTTTGATGATGCTTTTATCGTGATAGACGGGGATGGTATCGTAACGCAGCAGCGGAGGCAGCATCTTGGCGATGATATGCGAGAGCATCCGCCAAAACCATTGGCAGCGGCGGCTGTTGCCCATGAGAATATCGTGAAAGGCATAGTTGGCCGCCTTCTCGCTGTCCATCGCACAGTGTACGGTCCATGTCTGATGCTTCCTTTTGAAGTCGAGCGTCATCATGACGGGACCGTGTATGGCGGCATGGTTGCAGACAAATACCGCAGGCTCGTCGCCGGGCTGCTCTTCATAGACCGTCTTGGCGCGCGGAAAACAAAGAAGCAAGATGCTGCGGATGATTTTATAGTAAACTGACTTTGGTTCCATTTGTGTACTTCCTTTTGACGCTAAGTAAAGGCTGATCCGGCATGCCCGCGCGGAGAGAAGCTTTTCAGTATGAGAATCGTATGGGATTACCAAAGACGCTTTTTGCGGGATTTGGGCGCGTTAAAGATTACGTTCAGAAAAATCGTGACAGAGCAGGTGCAGACCAGCGCGGTGACCAGCGCCTTTATCGTGCGCTCCCTCGCTCTCTGCTTTAATACCTCTGCTTTCTTCGCCAATTGCTGCTCCAGCTTTTCGCGGACAGCAGCCTCCAGCTCTTCCTTCAGCTTTTCCTTCGCCTGATCCTCCAGCTCGCTGATGGCGTTGTCGATTTTTTCCTGAACTCCGGTCTCGTTGATGACCTCTTCGATGATATCTTTCTTGTCTTTCATGGCGTGCTCCTTTTTTATGAATGGATTGATCAAATAAGCTACCCTTTGATTATAATGTAACCGGGATGAAAAGTCAATGCTTTCAGCGCTCCGCCGCACAGAGTGACGGTTGTGCTTTCAAAAGGATATGAGATCGGCAGCTATGCTTTTCGATAGACGAGGAGGACGAAGTCGATCGGCGTGGTGAGGGATGTACGCTCCTCGAGCCGCTTCATCCCCTTTGACGGCGTGTGATAGTAGTACGGCGTCATTTGGAACAGGGCGTTGATATCCTCGCGGCTGTCGAGCGTGAGCTCACCCTTGACGCGGAGCCTTTCCGCCATGATCAAGCCCTCTGCGGGCGGCGCCTTTTCGTCGTTGCGGTACGGGCGGTCGTAGAGGATCTCCTTGAGCCCGTACAGGTGATCTCTGCCGGGGATTGCCGTCAGGATCACGCCGTCATCCGTAAGAATGCGCCTGAATTCCGGCGCATGAAACGGCGCGAAGAGGTGGAACGCCGCCTTGACCGTATCGTCCATGAGGGGGATCGCGGCGATGTTCGCGACGAAGAAGGTCGCCGACGTCCTGCGCTTCGCCGCCAGACGCACCATCTGCTTACTCAGGTCAAAGCCGTAGCAGCGGCGATCCAGACGCGCGGCGGCATAGGCGGTGTAGTACCCCTCGCCGCAGCAGATATCCAGCACCGTATCGCCTTCTGAGGAGTATGTATCGAGACAGTCCGTTACCGCCTGCGCCAAGGGCTGATAATACCCCTTGCTGAGGAAGTCGCGGCGCGAGAGCGCCATCTCCCGGTTATCGCCGATCGTATCGCCGCTTTTACGCGCCGAGAGCAGGTTGACGTAGCCTTCCTTCGCGATATCATAGCTGTGGCGGTTTTGACACCGCCATATTCTGTTTTCCCGTTCCAGCGCCTGTCCGCAGACAGGACATTTCAAAATTTCCATCATCTCTCCGCAGGTGTCAGTATACCGGATTATCCGGTCAGCTAGTGTTCGTTTCTTATTATACACCAAATCCGCGCTTTTGCAAAACCTTATTTTTATTGCTACTTAGTATTATTTTGACAAGCCGATGACGGCGCAGAAAAAGAAGGAGTGAAATTGATTGTTTTCAGTTAATTTTTATCATCTTTTATCATCTTTTGTTGACGATAAAACTCGCCTTATTCAATTTGGCTTTTGACTATTTACAAAGGAAGCTTTTTGTTGTATGATAAGCAAAATAGTATCTGTGACGGAAGCTCACTCGAACCGGGGAACCGTGGGTGATCGGCGATACCGTATGGTCACGATCGCTCATAAAAATAAAAATCAAAAACGGAGGAAAGACCATGAAAAGAATCACACTATTCGTCCTGTGCGCCATGATCCTGCTGCTCGCCGCGTGCAGCGCAGGACAGACAGCCTCGACCGAACCGACCGGTGCGCCCGCGACCGAAGCTGCCGCGACATCCAACCGTCCCGAGGACAGCGCCTCTACAATGCTGCCGCAGTATAAGTACACCCTGAACGGCTCCCACGAGGTCAAGGGCAGACAGGGCGTTTGCAGCGAGGGCGACTACTACTGGGTAAGCGGCTCGACGACGCTGGCAAAGTACGACAAGAACTGGAATCTGATCTCGATCAACGAGGATCCGTTCAAGGGCTATGAGATCGAGGTCAACCACATCGCCGACATCGACGTCTATCAAAATGAGCTGTACATCGGCGCCGAGTATTTTATGGACGGCGTCGGCAAGAACATCCAGGTAGCGGTCTATGACGGCGACACCCTGGAGCTCAAGCGCACCTTCCCCTTTGAGCCCGAGAGCGGTCAGCTCGAGTGCTCGGGTATCGCGGTCAATCCCGACAACAGCACCGTATGGATGTGCTCGTGGGTTGGCGAAGAAAGCGGTCGCTATCTGTACAGTTATGACCTGAAATCGGGTAAGTATCAGGGCAAGGTGCATATGCAGATGCCTCCTCAGTGGCTGCAGGGCATCGCCTACTACAACGGCTGCTTCTACATGACCGCCGATGACGGTACGGCTGACGACAAGGAGCCCGACCACCTCTATCGCACCAAGATCGAAGAGGGCGCGACCGACTGTATCGTGACGCTGGAGCGCACCTTTGACGACGTGACGCTTCAGGGCGAGATCGAGGGACTGACCTTTGATCAGGACAACAGCCAGCTCCTGTTGCTCTACAACCGCGGCGCGCGTATCGTGCTGGGTATGCCGAAGGGCTTTTATGACGGTTACGATCACGAGATCAGCGAGGTATTTGTCTACGACATGGCGCCGAGAGGCTGAGTCATCACGAATTCATGCGATCAAAGCAGGCTGTA
>CADBUN010000072.1 GCA_902797825.1 uncultured Ruminococcus sp.
CAACAACAGTTATTAGTATATCACATTTTTGAATTATGTCAACCGAAATCGTGATCAGAGAGCGCACGGATTCAAAAAATATAACTTATGCTTAAAATAATGGGATCAAAATTGGATACTGTTCACCTGTTCGGCATAACGCACGGTATCCATCGCATCCTTTGCGTACTGATCCGCACCGATCGACTGTGCATATTCCTCCGTCATCACGGCGCCGCCGACGACAACCTTCGCCCACGGGGCTCGCTGACGCAGCTGCATAATCGTTTCTTCCATTGCCGGTACGGTAGTCGTCATCAAAGCCGATAACCCCACCAGCGGAGCGTGCAGTCGCACGGTCTCGTCAACGATCTGTTCAGGTGAGACATCCTTTCCCAAATCGCTTACTGCAAAACCGTAGTTTTCAAGCAGGAGCTTGACGATATTTTTTCCGATATCATGGATATCTCCCTTCACGGTTGCGATGACAAAGGCGCATTTATCCTTACCGCCGCCGTCAGCGATCCGCGACTTGATTTCTTCAAAGGCTGATTGCGCCGCCTCTGCGCTCATCAAAAGCCCCGGCAGGTATACCCTGCCCTGTTCATAATCCTTACCGACCATATCGAGCGCAGGGATAATATCCCGATTCACGATCTCCAGCGGATCATCCGTTTTCAGTAACTCATTACAGAGCCGTGCCGCCTGATCCTTCAAGCCCTTGATGATCGCCGAAGACAAAGTGACCGTATCTTCGGCAGCGGCAGATACCGCCTTATCTCCGAGCGTCACGTGATTTTGCACCGTATCGGCAAAGGCGATATAATCCGAGCAGTTCTCATCCAAGCCCTTTAAAACGCGGAAGGCATGGTAGGTCTTCATCATCTCGGCAGAGAAGGGATTCATGATCGCGGCGGATAGGCCGTTTTCGAGCGCCAGCGCAAAGAACGAAGCGTTCACGATATCGCGCTGCGGCAGACCGAAGCTGATATTGGACACGCCTAAGGAGGTATGAACCCCCAGCTCTCGACGAATAACGCGCAGCGAATCCAGCGTCAGCTTAGCGGCGTTCTGATCCGCGCTGACAGCCATCGCGAGGGTGTCGAAGATCAGATCCTTTTGATCAATCCCATAGGAAGCGGCAGTTTCTATGATCTTTTTGGCAATCGCGACCCTGCCCTCCACGGTATCGGGGATTCCGTTTTCGTCCAAGGTCAGCGCAACCGCCACACCGCCGTACTTCTTCATCAAGGGAAAGATCGCTTCCATGCTCTCGCGTTTTCCGTTCACGGAATTGATCAGCGGTTTACCATTATAGATACGCAGGGCTTTTTCCATCGCGACAGGATCGGAGGTGTCGATCTGCAACGGCAGGTCGATGATCGCCTGCAGCTCACAGACAACCCTTGTCAGCATTTCCGGTTCGTCAATCTCCGGAAGCCCAACGTTAACATCCAGCACCTGTGCGCCGGCATTCTGCTGCTTCAAGCCTTCGTTCAGGATATAATCAAGCTCGTGGGAGCGCAGCGCTTCTTTCAAGCGTTTCTTTCCCGTGGGATTAATCCTTTCGCCGATCAGAACGGGATCGTCGGTAAAGCATACCGCCTTCGTATAGGAAGAGATGATGGTATCATGCTTTGGCTGCCACAGCGGTTTCTCTACGGTTATCTGATCGCGCAGCGCCCGGATATAATCGGGCGTTGTGCCGCAGCAGCCTCCGGCAATCCGGACGCCCTCGGCAACCAAAGATGCCGTGATCCCGGCAAATCGCTCGGGCAGGATATCGTAGACCGTCTGTCCGTTTTCGCTGTGCGGCAGTCCGGCATTCGGCTTCAAGAGCACTGGCACCGAAGCATAGCGGAGGTATTCGCGGACAATCGGCGCGAGCTTATCGGGACCGAAGGAACAGTTTACTCCGATCGCGTCGGCGCCCATCCCCTCCAGCATAGCGACCATCGCCGCCGGAGAGGCGCCGGTCATCAGCTTGCCGTTCTCGCTGTACGCGTTACTGACCAACACAGGCAGATTGCTGTGTTCCTTCGCGGCCAAGAGCGCCGCCTTTGTCTCGTAGCAATCATTCATGGTCTCGATCAGGATCAGGTCAACGCCGTATTTTACGCCGAGCTGTACAGTTCTTGTAAAGACAGCGACAGCTTCCTCAAAATCCAGATCACCCATCGGCTTTAAAAGACGGCCTGTCGGCCCGATATCCAGCGCGACAAACCGTGAAGCGGCGGAGACGCTCTGTACGCTCGCCTGACGGGCATTCGCAACCGCCGCCTTGATGATCGCTTCCAGCTCTTCCTCGTCAAAACGCAGGAGATTGGCGCCGAAGGTATTGGTGCTCACGACGTTTGAACCGCTGTCAAAGTATGCCTGATGAATCGCGGTGATTTCTTCCGGATAGCTCAGGTTCCAGCGCTCGGGCGCTTCTCCGGGCTTGAGTCCGCGCGCTTGCAGCAGCGTCCCCATGCCGCCGTCCAGTATCACGATATGTTCCTGTAAAAACGTTTTAAATTTCATATTCCCCTCCGGAAATGGATCATCCAAATCATGTCGCTCTGTCAAACAGGTTGAGCAGATACCAAAGTCGTGCTCTCCCCTATCGAATCGTTGCACCGTCAACCGGTTACGATCCCGGCGATTGCGGTGACGGATTTTCGCGGCGACATCAAAAGGCTGTCCTCTAAGGTCAGCCCGATCTTTCGCGGGCAGTCCAGCACGGCAAATATCTCACGCTGCATCAAAAGCGCAATATCTCCGTAACCGGGACTGACGCGCGGCAACAAGCGCTTGCCGCTTTCATGAAGCTCCGTATCTATCATCTCACAAAAGCTGTCACATAGGCTCTCTGCACGCTCAGCGCCGATCGCCTGCAGGATCACCGCCTTGGAGGGCGAGATCCGACTGTAGCGACGGATCAACCCGTCAAACGGTGCCCCGATCGTTGCCGCAAAGAGCAGCACCTCTTCCGCGTCGCGGATCGCCTTTTGAATCGTCTGTGAATCCGCGGCGATATCGCCGAGATACAGCGCGTCGTTCTCATACCGTACCGGCAAGATCGAATAACACACTCGGTAAGAAAGCGCTGACTCCGACTCGGCGATACAGGTATCAATCAGTTTGTCGTATTCTTCCGACGCCCCCTGAATCCGTGCGTAACGCTTGATTTCGCGACGGTTCCATACGGGCGCTTCAAGATTCACTGTACGGATCATTTGCCGATGATACTGCTCAGATTATTCAGGATCGCGCGTGCGATCTCCGGCTTATTCATCGTATACAGGTGAACATTCTGTACCCCGTTGGCATACAAATCAATAATCTGATCGGTCGCATAGGCGATCCCTGCCTGCGCCATCGCCATATCATCGTTGCCGAAGCGATCCACCAGCGCCTTGAAGCGCTGAGGGATGAAGGAACCCGAGAGCTTGACGGCACGTTCGAGCTGTACCGCACGGGTAATCGGCATGATCCCCGGAATAACCGGTACGGTAATACCGGCTTCACGGATCTTATACAGGAAGTTATAGAGCAGGTTGTTATCGAAGAACATCTGCGTGGTCATGAAATCACAGCCGGCGTCCACCTTCTCCTTGAGCCAGCGGATATCTTCCTTTTGGTGAGGACTTTCGGGATGCACCTCAGGATAGCAGGCACATCCGATACAGAAATCCGCATCGCTCTCCTTGAGCTCACGGATCAGATCAACCGCATGAGAGTAATCCCAGTGTTGTGAATCGCTGAGCTTCATTTCGGGCGTCAGATCACCCCTGAGCGCCATGACGTTTTGAATCCCGGCGGCTTTGAGCTCGTTGATCTTTTCAGCTACCGTTTCTCTTGTGGAAGAAACACAGGTCAAATGCGCCATCGTCGGTACGCCGTAACGGTTACGGATATCCTCGGCGATATCGAGCGTATAGCGGCTCGTACCGCCGCCTGCCCCATAGGTTACGCTCATGAACGAAGGCTTGAGCTTGGCGATCTTCTCAATCGCAGGCTTCACCTGCTCGAACGATGTAGAAACCTTCGGAGGAAACACTTCGAAGGATAAGGAGCAGCGATTGTTCTTTAATATCTTGATAATCTTCATAATCTCACCTGTTTGTCGATATAGTAGGTTGTATTGTGAGCGGAATATCTTCGGGAATCACCCGAAGCATCATGTTAGTCACAGTATATCATATTTATTGGCTGAACGCAAATCAGGTAATATCCTCGATTAAAACTGCCATACTGCCGCCGCATACCATGTCGTTATCCGCGGCTACCTCATGACTCATATCAATTTCGATTACCGCGTTCTTTCCCGTCCCGATGATCTGTCGCGCTTTGCTGATCGCAGCCGCTTCGCTGCAGCCGCCGCCGACTGTTCCGACGGTTGAACCGAGTCTGTTGACTGCCATCATGCTGCCGCTTTTCACCGGTGTAGAGCCGTCAGCGGATATAACTGTCACCACTGCGCGCGCCTCCTTTGATTCTGCAAGATAATGCAAAAGATTAAGATTCACGTCTGTTTGCCAAAGTTCATTGTCAAGCGGTTTTTGTCGGCGCTGCGCTCGTTCCTTGATCAACTCAGCACAGATCGACACCGCGATTTCCGCTGTTGTTATCGCTCCGAGCTTCAACCCGATAGGCGCATGAAGCCTGTCGATATCGGCACGATCAAAGCCGCGATCCTGCAGAACCTTCCGCAAGCCGTCCGCCCTTCTTTTTGAGCTGATCATGCCCAGATAATACGGCATCGTACCGGACAGGATCGTTTGCACGCATTCTGCATCCCATCGGTGACCGCGCGTCAGCACGCATACATAATCACCTTCGCTGATATGCAGATTATGAATTGCTGAAACAAAATCATCACAGATCACCGTCGCTTCGGGAAAACGGGTGCTGTTGGCGAACATCGGTCTGTCATCGACACAGATGACGTCAAAATCCAGCGTCCTTGCCAAGCGGTACACATCCAGTGAAACATGACCGCCGCCGAGCAGTATCAGTCGGTCGGTCTTTGTAAACCGACGAAGATACTCCCTGTCATTGACGGATAACACCAGCGCGGGACTCTCCCCTCTGTTCAATCCATCCAAAATATCACAAAATGCGGAATGATTCATAACGCACCTCACGTTTGCTATTATAATGGTTTCATCTGATAAAGCTGAAAACAGCTCAGAACATATCTATATATAATTTACCCGGAGCCTGATGACTCAGATTTTGACGGTATAAGAGGTTACGCCCCTGATGGTTTCCCCGTCGATTTGTAACACAGTCGGCTGATCAAACTGAACGGAAACGGCGTGTCCCTTAAAGATACTGACAACCTTTTCATCTCTGAAAGGCTCACCCTTCATGATGCGCGGAAATGTCATCAGCGCCTTAAGCCTTCCGCAGTTATGTAAGACCATGGTCGATACAATACCGTCCTCCCGATTCTGATGCGGCGCAGGAATCATGCCAACGCCGTGAAATCTGCCGAACATCGTCGGCGCCATCCAGACCTTCTGAAAGCGGTAGGTGATTCCGTCCACCGTCACCATGGCGTTAACGGGTTTAAAGTCAGAAAGGAAACCCTTAATGGCTTTCCGGGTATCCTGAAGCCTCTGATCGGATACGGCATATCGTTCAGAATCCTTCTCACTGCAATAGCCGTCGATGCCAAAGCCGACGCCATTGATGAATTTTTCATTCCTGCCGTTCACGGTAACGGTAGGGAGCTTGCCTAGATATTCCTTTAACGGTACCGGAATGCCCTTGTTCACACCGATATCAGATAAAAAAGCATTATGAGAACCGGTGGCATAGTACAGGAGCTCGTTCTTCATCTCTAATCCGTCTGTATCATTCAGAAAGCGATGCAGGGTACCGTCTCCGCCGCAGATGATCAGTTTTTCATCGGGAGTAAGCGAAGCGACGATCGGCTTGATATCCTTCACCTGTGTAAGGTCAATATAGGTAAATTCACTGTCCGAAAGCAGGTCGATAAGCATTTTCGCCTCGGCTTCACCCTGTCCGTGATTACTCAGCGGATTATATAATACCTTATAGTTAGACATGATCATCCCTTCTCTATAACCGTTTCTACATCATATTAAAGCCACCGTCATTCTTTGTCAAGTAAAAGAATTGTATCACACTTCAATCTGTATAGATGATGACGGTGGATATCCCGAGGACAACAGATAACAACATAAAAGCCCTGAGCAATACAGGAGTATCACTCAGGACTTCTGTTGGTGCCGGCAGTGGGACTCGAACCCACACGCCCGTGAAGACAACAGATTTTGAGTCTGTCTCGTCTGCCAATTCCGACATGCCGG
>CADBUN010000073.1 GCA_902797825.1 uncultured Ruminococcus sp.
AGGGACGTTCCTCAGCCGGAGACGGCACCCCTCTGTCATCCTGCGGATGACACCTCCCCCGTGGGGAGACCTCATTGATCGTCCGCATGGCAGAAACGCTTCACTTCCATCTTGCTCGTTCGATCGCAGCAACGTTGCCGGTGGCGAATCGTTAGTGTCCGGCGGACACTTTCGTGCCTGCGCCGGGGGAGTTATTTTTTTAGCCAAGGGTTAGCGACAACTAACTCTATCCGAAGGTGAACCCGTGAAAGAGAGAACCGCAAAGTTCGACGGACGCGCCCCGTCCCGTCTGATCAAAAACGAATCCAAGGAGGATTACCTCGAATCCATCTACCTGCTGCAGCGCGAGCTGGAGCGCCCGATCCGCTCCTTCGAGCTGTCGGAGCAGATGAATCTGAGCAAGCCCAGCGTGTGCCGCGCGATGAACCACCTGCGCGACGAGGGGCTCGTGGAGATGGACGGCGATTATTATATCAGCCTGACCGATCAGGGCGAGACAGAAGCAAAGCGCGTATACGCCAAGCACTGTTACTTTAAGGCGATCCTCATCGACGCCGGCGTCGATGAAGAAACCGCCGAGAACGAGGCTTGCCGCATCGAGCATATCATCAGCGACAAAAGCTTCGCGCTGCTCAGGGAAAAGTATCCCCTTACCGACCGATCCGATATAAATCCTTAACCGGGCTTCATATCAAATAAACCTGCTAATTCCTCATTTTGTCAATACATTTTTCTTGATCTTTTTCCTCTTTTCAAAGATTGTAAGGCATAACGGCACAGAGCAAGACCTGCTCTGTGCCGTTGTGTTATACCGGGTTTTATTACAAATCGTATCGTGATCCCTGCTGCGCCGAACCATATCAGGCGACACAGGACGGCGGATAAAGGCGCGCTTGTAAACCAAACGCGTAAACCAAACGTGTAAACCGAGGGGAAACCTTTTTTTATTTACACGGTTTGCTCCCTCCGGTATATTATTATTCTTTTCTTACTATTATTGGTTTACATGGTTTACAAATGAAGAGAAAGCCACTGTTTATCAGGCTTTCTGCTGTAAACCGGACGTA
Source organism: uncultured Ruminococcus sp. (assembly GCA_902797825.1). Classification (GTDB taxonomy): domain Bacteria; phylum Bacillota; class Clostridia; order Oscillospirales; family Acutalibacteraceae; genus Ruminococcoides. The sequence goes on from CADBUN010000073.1 coordinate 1,068, forward strand.
AACCAAGCGTAAACGGCACGCGTGCCCTTTGCCGCCATACTGTATCGTGAAGCGATGATCGGAAAGGTCATCGCTGTGATATGGCAACCGAACGGTGAATCATACGACAGGTCAACTCACCCGCTCCTTATCTGCCGATAAAGGCATTGGCGTATTGATTGTACCAATAGATCGTTGTCGCAAGCTGTCTGAAAGCTTCGTCGGTCTGGTCGGGCTGCAGGGCGCGCTTGACATAATGCAGCGCGGAATAGGCGTAGGCGTCGTCGCCGATGGTCAGCGTCATCTCCGTGTCGAGATCAGCCGCCGAGATATCCTTGAGCTCGAAGTAGATTTCGCCGTCCTTTGTATGGTAATCGACGGGGCTGCCGTTAAACGTGACGCCGCCCCTGACCGCGTCAAACAGGCTTGGGTTGACGATCCGATAGTAATGGCGGAGCGAGGTATTGGCTTCACAAATCAGCGAAGAGCCGGTATACGCCAGTCCGTATTTGTCAAGATTCGCGGTCATATCGGCAGCGGCGACATGGATGTCGTCCGGGCTCACCGGAGCCGTCGCGTACTGTTCGTCGAGGTCCGCGTCCGCAAGCTCGTTCAGATTGACGGTGAACGCCTGCTGTGCGGCAGCGCCTAAATGAAGCATGGACGCCACGAGCCTTTGGAGCTGTTCGAGGCGTTCGGTACCGTTTTTGCCGCGGTTGTTTTCAGCCAGGATATAATTGGCGGCAAAGTCCGGATCGTTCAGGATCACGCCGGCATACCGTGCGGCGGAATAGGTATTAACCTCCTCCGTCTCGCCGCCGATCGTCAGGGTTGCCGTAACCTCACAGGTCATCTCGGCAGGGGCGACGTCACAGATCGCCTTATAGCCGATGTCCTTGTGTTCCGCCTGACTCAAATCGGCGGAAGCGGTCTTGGTCACGCCCTCCGCGATCCATGAAAAGTCTACCGTGGCGTTCGCCGCCTCCTCGGCAGTCAGATCAACATAGAAGTTCACGCCGATATCGCCCTTCAGGCTCAGGCTGTGACCGGTAAAATAGGCTTTGTCGAAGGTCGCGGTAATCGTGACGTCCTGATCGGGCATGATAAAGCGATAGGTACCGTCCTCGGGCTCGATTTCAACGCCGTTATAGGCAAGGCTCGTGAGCTTGTAGCCGGCATCGGGAGACACGGTCAGGGTGACCGGCTCGCCCTCGTATGCCGAGGAAATATTCGCTTCGACGGTACCGTTGGCGATCCCGTCAGCGATCGTGACAGTGTGAGGAACCGCCAGCTCCGCGAGATATTCGGGGGTAGGCGGCAGAGCGCTTTCATCGCCGCTGGGATTGTTCGCATAGTAGCCAAAGAGCTGATTGTTGAGGATGCGCAGACCGTAAAGCACCCTGCCCGACTCGCCGGAAATGAACTTGACTTCCTCGCCGGTCGCGGGATCGTATTCATACACCGCGTCGGGGCTGTTGTAATACAGCTTGCCCCGATACGCGGCAAGGCTGGAGAAGTTACCAACCCAGTAGCTGTTGCCCTCAGCATACCAGCGATAATCCAGGGTTTTCAGCGTCTCGACGCTGTCGTCGGCGGGATCGTAGGTAACGAGCCTGCCGTTCTTGGTAATGCCGTAGAAGGTGCCGTCGAGATAGCAAAGCTGGGTTTCGATACCGTGCAGATTCGTATAGCCGTCAAAACGGGTGGAATCCGCCGGATGGATCGACCGATAGCCGTAATGGTCGCTCGGGAAGGCGGCGTCGCTGTACAGGAAATACTTATGTCTCGCCTTACCGCCGCGGTCGGGATATACGTCGTCCCACGTCGAATCGACATGATAATAGGAGCCGTCGAGCTTAACCTTCAGCCATGCGTGATTCATATCGCCGGAGTTGATGATCTCGCTGCGGATGCCGTTCTGCGCCAGCAGGTAGGCGTAGCTCTCGGCGTAATACTGGCAAACGCCCCAGTTCTCGACCATATAGGTATAGTTGCTGCCGCGATCCGGGTTCTGTCTCAGATTCGGATAATAGGTATTGATCATCAGCGCGTCATGAAGGATGAGCGCCTTGGTGAAATCGTCCATCTCCTCGGTGACCAGGGAGAGATAGCGCTCCTCCGCCTCTTCGATGAAACGATCCTTCATCTCGGCGCCGCCCGAATAGACCGGCGCGATCGCATAGATGGTCCCGTTGTTGTAATAGCTGTATTGAAAATAGCTGACATAGCACAGCTCGGGGAAGGTATGCCTCATGGTATCGAGCAGGATACCCGCTTTCGAGGTGGGAATCTGATAATCCTTGACGGAGATACTGCTCTCCTTCGCCGCGATACCGGCATAAACCGCGCTGACCGCGTCGCCGTATTGCCGCATAAACGCGGCATAATCCTCCGCCGATACGTCGCTCGGCAGCATCTCGATGTACCCCGAGGGGGTTTCGCCTGCCGCCGACGCGGACAGACCGACCGACGAAAGCAGCAAGACTGCGCACAAGACAACTGACAAAAGCCTGAGTAACCTCTTGGATGTTCTCATAGTCCTCACTCCTTCTGTGAATACAAGCTGATCATTCTTGTATACATCATACAATAACGAAGATCAAAAATCAATGGGTTTTGTCACGATGAACCCATTTTTTCACGGTAAACCCATTTTTGTCACGGTAAGCCCATTTTCTTTGCTTGTCAAAAGCGCCGCTTCGTGCTATACTTTTTCAAACAGGTCAGAAAACGACTACAGGAATTCGCTCGGAGAAAAAGCATGAAGATCACCGCATTAACGGAAAACACCTCGCGCGATCCGCAGATCGGCTGCGAGCACGGCTTATCGCTGTATATCGAAACAAACGCCCACAAGCTCCTGTTCGACGCAGGACAAAGCGCGCTGTTTGCCGCTAACGCCGAACAGCTCGGCGTCGACCTGTCGCAGGTCGGGCTGGCGGTGCTGTCGCACGGTCATTATGACCACGCAGGCGGCTTGGAGCGCTTTTTACAGCTCAACGATCACGCGCCCGTGTATCTCAGCCGCTACGCGACAGAGCCTCACTATAACGCAGACGGAAAATACATCGGAACAGCCGAAGCCTTATCGCACAGCGACAGGCTCCGCTATACCGGCGAAGCATACCGCATCGACGAGAGTCTGGCGCTTTACAGCTGTAATGAACGCCCAAAGCCCTATCCCCTCGATACAGGGGGACTGAGCATGGAGTCAGACGGCGCGCGCTGTCCCGAGGATTTCCGTCACGAGCAATACCTGCTGATCACGGAGAACGGAAAGCGCGTCCTGATCAGCGGCTGTTCCCACAAGGGGATACGGAATCTCATGCACTGGTTCCGCCCCGATGTGCTGGTAGGCGGCTTCCACTTGATGAAGCGCAAGCTCGATGACCGGCTGATCGCCGACGCAAAGGCGCTCGACAACTATCCCACAGCCTACTACACCTGTCACTGTACCGGCGTCGAGCAGTATCGGTATATGAAGCCGTATATGCAGCGCCTGCACTATTTGTCGGCAGGTCAGACAATCGAGCTCTGAGCCTGATTCAAAAAGCATCAGCCGCCGGTTCCCCGACGGCTGTACGTTTTTTACAGCTTAGAATACCCGTAGCTGTTGACCAGCGCCTCGAGCTTCTCGCCGTTCTGACACATCGGGCAGCGGTGAGGCTTGAAGCTTTGGTAATCCTCGAGGTCATGCGGATTGAAGATCGAGGTGACGGGGATACCGTCGCACTCGCTCACGGTAGCGAAGATCGAGGAGACGCCGACGATATGACCGCCGTAATACTTGATCGCGTCGATGGCGGCGAGGGCGGTCTTGCCGGTGGTGACGGAGGCGGCAAGGATCATGATATGCTTGTTGTCGATCATGGGGCTGGTATTATCGCGGAACACCATCTGACCGTTGCCGATGAATTCGGGAGAGAGGATATAGATCGTCTGGTGCGCGTTCAGGTTCATGAAGCTCGCGTCCGTCAGCTCCTGGGCGACAAAGGCGCCGATGACCTCGGTACCGTCGAGACAGATGATGGTGTCGATGATGGTGTTGGAGCGGTAGAAGGATACGATCTCCTTCGCGACCGCCTTCGCCTCGGACATACGGAATTTTTGTGTCGTCACGTCGATATAATAGTTGGTGTGGCTGTGCATCGTCGCGAAATGCCCCTTCTGCACGCGCAGAAACAGCTCGGGGATGCGTGTTTTGATCTTGAATTCTGACGCCATAGAAACCTCCGGAATCTGATCAGGCAAGCCGCGGTTTGACGGTGATCCGAACACGGCGTCGCCCGAAATTAGTATAATGTCTGCTGATACTCGTATAAGAATAGTTTACCTCATTTTTCGGCTGAAATCAATGGCTATTATGGTGAGAATTTCCTGCCGGAAGTTAGCTAGTTTTCACAAAGAACCGGTTCAACGGAGCGTTGTGTTCACCCTATACAATACGTTGATTGACCTTTCCCCTGCCCTGCGCTACAATATAATCACGGTACCGAAAGCACAGAAAGGATCATACTTATGACGAAAACTATCGGAAAGAATATCAAAGAAAAAAGGAAGAAATGCGGCTTTACACAGGAAGAGGTCGCAAACCGTATCGGCGTCACGCCTCAGGCGGTGAGCAAATGGGAAAACGACACCGGTCTGCCGGATATCACCCAGCTCGTACCGTTAGCAAGATTGTTCGGCGTCAGTACGGACTCGCTGTTAGGGGTGGCAACCGACCTGCAGGGCACGGCTCACCTGAACGCCGCGCAGGAGCATATTGCCGCGCTCTTGGACAGCTCACAACCGATTGCGGAGCGGCATCTTGCCGCCTATCGGTACCTGTGTGAGGAATCCGACAGAGAACCTGCCAACTATCCGCTGATGTGTCTGTGTATCAACCACAGCGCAGAGATCAGCCGATATGCCGATTTTGACGGTTTCCTGTCCGACCGTCCCGAGGAAGCGCACAGAATCTTTGCGGACTGTGAACGCAAAAACGCCTGTATTAACCGCTACTGTGAGGAGAGAAGCATCATCGAATCGGCAGACTTCGCAATGGCGTGGATTCATCTTCACCGCAAAGAATACGACAAGGCAAGGACACGCATCAAAGCGCTGCCGAGTCTTATGAGCAATAACCTCCGAGAACCGCTCGAAGCCCAGCTGGCGCTGTTCGAACACGGATACAAAAGCGAAAAAGAGGTGCTCAAAAGCAACATCCGAAAGCTGCTGCACGCGACGGGAAAGGAGTTTGCTTACAGCTTTGAGGATATCGCGCGCGAGGAAACAGCGGAAGAAAGCATGGTGTTCTATGAAAAGCTATGCGGCATTATCAAGGCGTATGAAGCGTTTGACTTCCTCTGTGCCGAAGCGCAGGAATGGCAGGAGGAGATCGACAGGTTTCTGCCGAAGGACTAATACTAAGTAGCAATAACGATCAAAGGCGAAGGTGACAAGCGTCATCTTCGCCTTAATTTACTGCATGAATTCTTTGATTTTTTCGAGCTCGCGCAGGGCGATCCGCCTGCCCTCGTCATAGACGCTCCTGAGCTTTTCGGGATCGTGCTCGATCCGCGAAATGATCAGGTCGCTGTCGGGACACAGCACGAGCGTATTGCCCAGCTTCTCGCTGCGGAACACATATTCGCGCTCGAAGCGATACATGATATGGCGGTCGCACATCACCTGTACCATCGCGGGATAGTCGCGCAGTCCGGCGCGCATCAGCTGCGGGTTGGCAGGCTGCTTGACATAGCCGCGCGGACGCGTCAGGATCACGAGGTTCCGGCGATAGCCCTTTTGCTGCATAAAGCGCAGGGGGATCGCGTCGCTCATGCCGCCGTCGAGCAGGGTATAGCCGCCCACGGTAACAGGGCGAGACACCAGCGGCATCGAAGCCGAGGCGCGCAGCCACAGGTAACAGTCCTCGTCCACGCGATCCAGCCGCCGGTAGACGGGCTTGCCGGTCAGCACATCGGTGCAGACGACATAGAACGCCATCGGGTTCTCTTCATATGCCTGTCTATCAAATACATCCAGCTCCTCGGGAATCTCGCGGTAGCAAAAATCCGCGCCGAAGAGATCGCCGGTCGTCAAAAGGGAGTTGAGGGAACAAAAGCGCTTGTCGCGGCAAAAGCGCATATTATAGCGGATCACGCGCCCGATCTGGCGGCTCTTGATGTTACAGCCGAACGCCGCGCCGGCAGAGACGCCGACCGCCGCGGGGAATTCGATCCCGTTCTCCATCAGCACATCAAAGATTCCGGCGGTGAACAGTCCGCGCATCGCGCCGCCCTCCAGCACAAGTCCGACAGAATTTGAAGCCGTCATGCTTTTCCCAGCTCGAGGTTGCGCTTGAACGCGGCGGCTACCGCGTTCCTGACGTCATCCTCCATCCCGGCTTCATTGAGCACCTTGACGCCCTCGATGGTGCTGCCGCCGGGGGAGCATACCTTCTCGATCATGTGATCGAGGCTGTCGGTATTATGCTCGAGCATCGTCGCCGCGCCGTGTACCGTCTGGATCGCAAGCGCCAACGCCGTCTCTTCGTCAAGACCGGCTTCGATACCGCCCTGCGCCAGACCGCGGACGAATTTATAGACAAACGCGGGACCGCAGCCGGACAGCGAACAGCCGGCGTCCATCAGGCTCTCGTCGATACCGGTCAGGTGACCGGCGTGCTTCATCAGGTTGAGGAATTTTCCGATATCCGTCTTGCTGATATTCTCGGAGGTGGTATAGAGAATCTCGCCCTCCCCTACCTCTACGGGGATGTTGGGCATGATGCGGATCACCTTATAGTGACCGCCTGCCATCTTGCGGATGGTCTTGATGGACAGCCCTGCCGCCATGGAGACAAGGATCACGTCCTTGTGCCTTTCGAGGGTTGCCTTGATCTCTTCGAGCATCTGCGCCATCATCTGGGGCTTGACGCCGAGGAAGAGATACTCGCTCTCCGCGGCAACGGTGCGGATATCGGCAAACTCGCAGCCGATCTGACCGGCGAGCTTAGACGCCTTTTCCGCGTCGTTGTCACAAAGAATAATCTGTTTGGTAGAGCGCGACGCCGCCTTGGCCAGCGCGCCGCCCATATTGCCCACGCCGATGAAGCCGAATCGGTAATTGATCGCGCGGACAGGCGGCGTATGAAAGCCCAGGTTGTTGATGCCGCTGAATCCGAATTTGTGAGTCATCTGATGTTGCCACTTCCTTTGATGATATATTTATAAGTGTTAAGCTCCTCGAGTCCCATCGGACCGCGTGCATGGAGCTTTTGTGTCGAAATACCCATCTCACAGCCGAGCCCGAATTCGCCGCCGTCGGTAAAGCGCGTTGACGCGTTGACATAGACCGACGAGCTGTCGATCCCGCGGGTGAAAATCTCAGCCGCTCTTTCATCCGCCGTGACGATCGCTTCGCTGTGTCCGGTGGAATGGGCGTTGATGTGAGCGACCGCCTCGTTCACATCCTTCACGACCTTGACCGCGAGGATGTAATCAAGGAATTCGGTATCAAAATCATTTTCGCCGGCAGGGGTGCCGTCGATGAGCATAGCCGCCTTTTCGTCGAGCCGCAGCTCCACGGGGTTCTCGGCGCGGTCGTCCACCAGGCGCTTTTTCAGTCGCGGCAGGAAGTCGGCGGCGATATCCTCGGCGACCACCAGCACCTCCTCGGCGTTACAGACCGAGGGACGCGAGCACTTGGCGTTCTCGACGATGTTCAGCGCCATGTCGAGATCGGCGGCGCTGTCGATATAAATATGGCAGATACCGGTGCCTGTCTGGATACAGGGCACGGTCGCGTTCTTGACGATGGCGGAGATCAGCCCCTTGCCGCCGCGGGGAATCAGCAGATCGACATAGCCGACGGCTGTCATCAGCTCGTTCGCGCTCGCGCGGGTGGTATCCTCGACGAGCAGCACCATGTCCTCGTTCAGCCCGGCGGCCTTCAGACCGCCGCGCAGGGCTTCGGTGATGGCGGCGGCGCTTTTATGCGCCTCCTTACCGCAGCGCAGGACACAGACGTTACCGCTCTTTAACGCGAGGGCGGCGGCGTCGGAGGTGACGTTCGGGCGGCTCTCGTAAATAATCGCCACCACGCCCAGCGCGACAGACACGCGCTCGATCACCAGACCGCCGGGACGCTCGTGGTGCTTTAACACCCTGCCCAGCGGCGAGGGGAGCGCCGCTACCTCGCGGATTCCCTGCGCCATGCCGCTGATGCGCTCGGGAGAGAGCATCAGGCGGTCGATCATCACGTCGCTGATCTTGCCGCGCGCGGCTTCGATATCCTGCGCGTTAGCCGCAAGGATCGGCGCGGTATGCTCCTCGAGCTTATCTGCCATTTTCAACAGCGCGCGGTCGATCTCCTCTGCCTCAACGGCGCCGAGCAGCGCCTTCGCCTGTTTTGCCTTGATCAAAAGTTCCTGAGTAGTCATAGCGGTCGTCCTTTCTCCGGTGATGTTCTTATTTCTTCGCCAAAAAGCGTGTACAAACGGCGTTGCCGTCCATGATCTGATAGAGGATATCGGGATCGGAGCCGTTCGCGATCACGACCTCGATGCCGATCTCCGTCGCCATGCGCGCCGCCTTGAGCTTCGTGACCATGCCGCCCGTCCCGAGACGCGAGCCCGCGGCGCCTGCCGCCGCCTCGATCTCCTCGGTGATCTCCTCGATCACCTCGAGACGCTTGGCGTTAGGATCGACGGCAGGATTCGCCGTATACAGCCCGTCGATATCCGACAGCATGATCAGCATATCCGCCCTGACGCGCTCGGCGATGATCGCGCCGAGGGTGTCGTTATCGCCGATGACGATCTCGTCGGTGGTGACGGTATCGTTCTCGTTCACAATCGGGATGACGCCCAGCTCCAGCAGGCGGAACAGGGTGTTGTCGAGGTTCTTGCCGTAATCGTCAATCGCGACGAACGCGCCGGTCATCAGAATCTGAGCCACGGTATGGTTATACTCGCCGAAGAGCTTGTCATAGACATACATCAGCTCGCACTGTCCGATCGCCGCGCCTGCCTGTAAGGTCGAGATATCGTCGGTACGCTTGTGGATACCGACCTTACCCAAGCCCATGCCGATCGCGCCGGAGGAAACCAGCACGATCTCGTTCCCAGCGTTTTTCAGATCGGAAATGACCTTGCACATCTGTTCCACGCGCTTGATATTCAAAAGACCGGTTGAGTGGGTGAGCGTTGAGGTGCCCACCTTGATTACGATTCTCATATCATCCCTCCAAACTATTCCAAGTTAATATTACCACACCTGACACTTTAAGTCAATAAAGCAGTATAATATTTCGATTCAGACGAATCAACAAAGCCCGTGACCTGAGAAAGACCACGGGCGAGAGAATCTATTCGGATATAGGGACAGCCGGCCGGGTTAGGACAGTCTGCCCATGATCTCGGCGTAAGCGTCCTCGACGCCGCCGAGGTCACGACGGAAGCGATCCTTATCGAGCTTTTCCATCGTCTCGGCGTCCCAGAAGCGGCAGGTATCGGGGCTGATCTCGTCAGCCAGCACGATGGTGCCGTCGCTCGTTCTGCCGAATTCGAGCTTGAAATCGACGAGGATGACGCCGCGTTCCTTCCAGTAAGCCTTGAGGTAGTTATTGACCTTAAAGGCGTATTCCTTGATCAGACCGATCTCCTCGGGGGTGGCGAGCTTGAGCGCCAGCGCGTGATAGGCGTTGATCAGCGGATCGCCGAGCTCGTCGTTTTTGTAGGAGAATTCGATGGTGGGCTGGTCGAACACCCTGCCCTCCTCGACGCCGTAGTTCTTCGAGAAGGAACCGGCGGCGATGTTGCGGATAATGACCTCGAGAGGCACGATGGAAACCTTCTTGACCACGGTCTCACGCTCGGACAGCTCTTCGACAAAATGCGTCGGGACGCCCGCGTCCTGTTCGAGCTTCTGCATCAGCAGGTTGCTCATCCGGTTGTTGATCACGCCCTTGCCGGTGATGGTGCCCTTCTTCAAGCCGTTGAAGGCGGTAGCGTCATCCTTATACGATACGATCAGCAGATCGGGATCATCGGTACAAAATACCTTTTTAGCCTTGCCCTCATAGAGCTGTTCACGTTTTTCCATATCATTACCTCCGCGAAGATTCTTTGCTCCCGTTCAGACGGAAGCGCTAATTTCTAATGACCGAAAATCAGTCTTACACTATGGGTTATACACCTAACCGATAGGGAAGTCAAGCCTAACGCCGACAATTCGGTTATTTGTACAGACAGCGCGCAAATACGTGAAAACTTTTTGAGAAAATAATGAATGGCATGGTTGACATCAACGCGGAAAAGTTGCATAATGTTCAACGAATAAACGAATCATAAAGGAAGATGAACGATATGAACAGAACCGAACACGGCGCTCAGCTCAAGCGCGCTCACAACTGCTGTCAGGCGGTGCTCCTCGCGTATGAGGACCTGCTGCCCTATGACAAGGAAGCCCTGCTGATCCTCGGCTCGACCTTCGGCTCCGGCATGGGCGGCATGATGGGTACCTGCGGCGCGCTGGTCGGCGCGGAGATGGTGCTCGGGCTGCTGTCACAAAAGACCGCCGGGATGAACGGCATGAGCCGCAGGCTGTTCCAGCGCTTTGAAGAACAGTGCGGCGCGTCGCGCTGTATCGACCTCAAGGGAGTGCTCACCGGACGGATGCTCTGCTCCTGTGAGGACTGTGTCAGACACGCGATCGAGGCGGTAGAAGAAATCAGAAGCGAAGGGTAAGTCCGAAAAGCTCCCTGTTCATTCTACATAAAAAGAAAGGATTTTTCTATGAAATATCAAATCGGAGATACCATCCACGGCTTTCAGGTCGAGCAAAGCCGCCATATCCGCGAGATCGGCGGCGACCTGTATATCCTGCGCCATATCCACAGCGGCGCGATGCTGTGTTATATCGACAACGACGACCGCAACATGACCTACTCGGTGACCTTCGCTACCCCCTCCCACGACTCGACCGGCGTATTCCACATCCTCGAGCACAGCGTGCTCTGCGGCTCGGACAAATATCCCGTTGACGATCCGTTTGTCGAGCTGATGAAAAGCTCGCTGTATACCTTCCTCAACGCGATGACCTTCCCCGACAAGACGATGTATCCCGTCTCGAGCATGAACGAAAAGGACCTGATGAACCTGATGTCGGTCTATACCGACGCGGTATTCCGTCCGCTGATCTACCGCGATGAAACCGCCTTCCGCCAGGAGGGCTGGCACATCGAAACCGACGAAAACGGCAAGCCGTACTATCAGGGGGTGGTCTACAACGAGATGAAGGGCGCCTTGGGCGATCCCGACGAAACGCTGTATCAGGCGATCTTCGGCGAAAGCTACGAGCCGTGCCAGTATACTACCGTCTCGGGCGGTCACCCCGACCACATCGTCCGGCTTACCTATGAGGATTTCATCAACAATCATAAAAAGTATTATCATCCCTCCAACGCGCGCTTCTATCTCTACGGAAAGATGGACGTCGAGAGCAAGCTCGCTTTCTTAGACGACGAATACCTGAGCAAGGTCACGCCGCAGGAGGCGGTCAGGGAGCCGAAGATCACCGTCAAAAGGCAGGCATCCCCCTATCGCTGCACCTACGCCGCAGACGGCGAAAAGAGCGGCGAGGATTATATCGCGCTGACCTATCCCATCGGGGAAATGCCCGACTTCACCACCTATCTGGGCTTATCCGTCCTGACCGATATCCTTGCCGACACCAACTATGATCCGCTGAAAAAGCGCATCCTCGACAAGGGGCTGGCGGTCGAGCTGGACTGTGAGATGATCGAGGATATCGCCTATCCCCTGTTCACCGTCAAGCTCCGTCACTGTGACGCCGGCCGGCTCGACGAGATCGAGCGCGAGATCACATCCTGCCTGACCGAATGCGCCGCCGGGCTCGACCGGGAGGCGGTCAAAGCGAAGCTCAGCGCCGTGGAATTCAATCTGCGCGAGGGCAGCGCCGCAGGGCTGACCAAGGGGCTGTATTACAACATCCAGATCGCCGATACCTGGCTGTATGACTATGAGCCGTGGCGGTATCTCGAATATGAAGCCCCCTTAGCCGCCATCAAGGAAAACCTCGACAAGGGGTATTTTGAGAACCTGATCCAAACCGTCCTGCTGGATAACGAAAACCGCAATATCGTCGTGATGACGCCCTGTGCTGAGGGTAATCATTACAGCGAGCCGGACAGCGCGGACGAAAATATATCCAATCGCGTCGAAACGGAGCAGGAGCCGGCAGAGGCGCCCGATCCCATCCCCCATCTGAGCATCGGCGACGTCGATCAAAAAGCCGTCCCCTTCCCGACAACGCTCAAAGAAAAAGACGGCAAGCCCTATCTCTTCCACGATCTGAAAACGGACGGGATCATCTACGCCGACCTGTTCTTTGATATCGGAAATGCCGATGACGACGAGCTGTTCACGCTCAGCGTGCTGTCGTCGCTTTTGACCAATATCGCGACCGCAAGGACAGACGGTCAGACGCTGCAAACGAAGCTCGGGCTGTATACCGGCGCGATGGAGATGACGGGCGCCGTCGGCAGCTATCAGGGCAGGGTGATTTCAAGCGCCGTGCTGCGCTTCAAGGCGCTCACCGAACGATACGAAAAGGCGGTCGGTCTCGCGCAGGAAATCCTCACCCAAACCGTCTTTACCGATCAAAAATCCATCACCGATATCATCGGTCAGATGGTCACCGAGCTGCAGCTCGGCTTCATCAACAACTCGAGCCAGCTCGCCGCCGCGCGCGCAGCCGCCACCCACAACATCCATGACGCGATCTCCGACAAAACCGGCGGCATCGACTTTTATCTCAGGCTCAAAGGGCTCAAGGAATCGCTCGACAACGATCCCGAGGGCTTCGACCGGCTGAGGGCGTCGCTCGAAGCTGCCTATGAGAAATTCATCAAGAACGGCAGGGCGGTCTACTCGCTCGCCTGTGATGAAGAGAGCTATCAGGCGATCAAGGATGTCGCGCTGCCGATGCAGGCGCTGCTGACAAATACGCTCAGTCAGGCGAACACCGCCCTGCTCAGCGGCAACCTCGCGCTCGCCGCTCCCTGTGATATCGTATTCAACGGCTACAGCTTTAACATTGAGGTCGACGTCTCCGGCGGTTCGCTCATGCTCGCGAAGAAGATCCTCTCCCTCGAATACCTGTGGCAGAAGATTCGCGTCGAAAACGGCGCCTACGGCTGCGGCACCATCCCCAACGCTTCGCGCCGCCTCGATATGTGGAGCTACCGTGATCCGCAGATACGCGCCACGCTGAACACCTTTGACGAAGCGGCGGAGTTCCTCAGCCGCTTACAGCTCACCGACCGCGCGCTGGAGGATTATATCATCAGCGTCGTCCGCACGCTCGACAATCCCCGGCTGCCGCGCGCGAACGCCTATCTGAGCAGCGTATACTACCTGCTCGGACGTAATCAGGACGTGATCCAGCGCGAACGCGACGAGCTGCTCCGCTCTACCCTCGCCGATCTGAATCATATCGGCGACAAGCTGAAGGCGGATACCAAAAACGCCGCCTACTGCACCGTCGGCAACGCCGCCGCGATCGAAGGAAACAAGGCGCTGTATGACGAGATCGTGAAGCTCTGAACAGTTAGGAGTTAGGAGTTAGGAGTTGCGGGAAAGCCTGACGGCTTTTGAATGAAACTTAGTATGAAATAACGACAGCATAAAGAAACGCTTGAGACTCTGTTGTGAAGTCTCAAGCGTTCATTCTTTCTGCAAGCTATGACAATCAGGTGAGGGCGGAGCCCTCCATTCACTCCTAACTCCTCACTCCTAACTCCTCACTCCTCATTCATATTTCTCCTCACTCCTCACTCCTCACTCCTCACTCCTACACTTTCCTATCCCTGCTTCCTGCTCTCATAGTCCTCCTCGATCTCGCGAGACCAGTCCGCCTGCATCGGAGCACAGGTGCGCGCGGCGGAGACCGCCTTGCTGACACAGTTGAACAGCACCGAGGTGCCCTTGTGATCGGCATGATAATTCACCGCGCGGTCGGCGCCGATGCCGAAGTGCTTCGCGGTCTCGACCGCGTCGATATTCGCGCCGATGAAGAGGAATTCCCAGCCGTTCCGCTTCTTCTCCTCGATCATTTTGCGTACACGGTCGGCGGAATATTCGCGGCTGGCGTTCTCGAGACCGTCGGTCGTGATGACGAACATCGTATGCGCCGGGACGTCCTCCCTGCGGATATAGCGGTGTACCTCTTCGATATGGCGTACCGTCATGCCGATCGCGTCGATCAGGGCGGTACAGCCGCGGACATAATAATCCTCGCCGGTCATCGGCTGAATTTCTGAGAGCGGTACACGGTCATGCAGGGTGGACACCTCGTGGTCAAAGAGCACGGTGGTCACAAAGCACGCGCCCTCCTGCTTCTTTTGCTTTTCGATCATCGCGTTGAAGCCGCCGATGGTGTCCTGCTCCAAGCCGCCCATCGAACCGGAACGGTCGAGGATGAATACGAGCTCGGTGGTGTTGTTTTCAGACTTCTTAACCTTGACGTTCTTCGGATTGATCTTTTTGATTTTCATATGAATACCTCCTGTAATACTAAAAATGTGATTGCCTTATCGACAATCACATCATAGCAAATCTCAAGAGGGTTTTGGTCGCCTGTGAGGCGACATTATCAGAAAGTATCAATAGGGGTATGGCGCGCTCACGCGTTGATCAGCGGCTGGTCAAACTCATACAGCGCTTCGTTCAGATCATCCAAACGATACCGCTGATGCACGATGAAATACTCGACGATGACGTCGAACTTCGAGCTGTGGGACAGGGCGTAGCCTGCCTTGCGGAGCAGATCACAGGTCTCCTCCCGGCTCAGCCGCAGGGCAAGCGCAAAGGCGATCGCGGTCGGCTTTGAGGGACGGTAGAGCGGATTGGAGCGAATCTTCGAGAACAGCTTGCGGTCAACGCCGGCGCGCTTGTAACAGTCGCTGTCCTTCATCCCGCGCTCGTCGATCAGGCGCAGCAGCGCTTCCTGGAAGCTTTCGTCAAGCTGATTCAGCCGTTCGCTCAGCTCATCATGCCCGGCGGCGCCATAAGAAGGAGCGAAGGCTTCACGCGCCCGGACAGGCATCGCCATCTCCGCCTCCTCAACAGCCTTCGGCGGCGCCGACTTCCTCTGCCTTAGACCGGCGGCAGGCTGCCGAACGCCCTCATAATGCAGGCGCAGGTATGCTTCAATTTCGGCAAATAGTTTTTTTCGGAACAGCATCGCTTCACCTTCTTTGATTTGAAGTATAACACAAGGGCGTACAAGATGCAAATATCAGGCACCCTATACGCCGTATTTGATTTTGATCCGTCTGAGCTTCGCGCCCACGGGCTTACGGAGGAGCCACAAAAACGCGACGTTGGAAACCGCGTAGAGGATCGTAAACGGGATCGCCGACACAATCGCCGTCAGATACAGCCGCCCATCGAAGCCGCCGCTGTACCACAGCACCGTCCAGATATCCATGATAAACGAATAGGCAACGCCCGACACGGCGCCGTACAAAAGCAGCGCCGCCACACAGCGCGTCAGCGGCTTTGACAAATAGCCGGCGAATAACCCGATCAGTCCGAAGCCGAGCATCTGAAACGGCGTCCACGGTCCCTGACCGAAGTAGATATTTGAAATCAGCACGCTCAGCGAACCGCACAGAAAGCCTGCCTCCGCGCCGAGGTAAACGGCGGTCATCACACAGATCGCCGTGATCGGCTTAAACACCGGGATAAAGCGCCCGAACACCGCCAGCGCCGTCATGATCGCCGTGATGACCATGCGCCGTGAGCCGATGTTCCGTCTCTCAAAGCCGGTCATGAACAACAGCAGCGCCAGCACCGCGATCCCGAGCGAGATGATCAGGTAGCGCTGTCCCTCAAACGCGACCGCGCCCAGCGCGACCAGCGACGGGATCAGGACAAAGGGGATGCCATAGCGCAGGACGGTACGCAGCCG
>CADBUN010000074.1 GCA_902797825.1 uncultured Ruminococcus sp.
ACCGTCTGATTTCTCTTCGGGGTGTATTACCTAGAAAGCTTTTGACGTATACGGGTCTGTGCATTGTCAACTGATTTTAGGGGAATGTTCAGCCGCTGTGCTATTTCCTTGTACGAATAGCCGGAAAGGTGCAATAATGCTACTTTGTACTCGAGGTTTGAGAGGCTGGTTTTGAGGATGCGGTGCAGGCTGTCGATGTATTCCTTTGTTTCGACCATCTCGGGCAGCGAGGTAACGGTCGAATCAAACGCCGCCTCCGCGTCCTCCTCTAAGGATATCATATTGCGGGCAGGGACGACACGCCGGCGCGCCGAGGAACGCATCATCGAGCGAAAGCGGTTCTCGACACAGAGCATCAGGTAGTTCTTGAAGCTCATCCCTCTTTTGCCGTCATAGCTGCGGCAGGCGGAGAGCAGGGCTACCATTCCCTCCTGGATCATGTCGCTGTCGTCTATATCCGTCGTCATCCCGCGGTATTTCTTCGCGGCTGAGGAAATCAGCCCCAGGTACCGCGACGCGATGATGTCAAACGCGTCGTCGTCACCCGACAAAAAAATCCGCAGAAGCTCTTCGTCACAGCGCCGTTCCTCACGGCTCGCGGCTGTATCGTTCAGGATATAGCACCTCACAATAATTTATCTACTTGAATTGTAATCAATAAGCCGTCAAAAGTCAACAGGTTTTTCAAAATCTTCGCGAGGAAAACATGACAAAATATTCAAGGAATAAACTTTTTGTGCATAATAGACAGCATCGGCGTGTTGATTTGGGTTTACAATCGTCAAAAGCTGTGTTATAATACGATTGACAGATTCGAACATAAAAGCGATAACAGGCGTTTAAAAAAGCATAAAACCACAAGATGTTGTGTTATTCGTGGAATAGAACAGCATTTTTGTCAACGGTTGATAATCGGAGAGGGCGTGTCGGGATGGTAGTAAAGTGTAACAGCCTCGGACTGTTTGGATTGAATACATATGCAATTGAGATCGAGGGCGATCTGTCGCGCGGCGTGGCGGCGTTCGATATCGTCGGGCTGCCGGACGCGGCGGTCAAGGAGAGCCGTGACAGGGTGCGCTCGGCGATGAAGAACTGCGGCTTCGAGTTCCCGAATTCGCGCCTGATCCTCAACCTCGCCCCGGCGGATATCAGGAAGGAGGGGCCGCTCTACGACCTGCCGATCCTGATCACCCTGCTCAAGGCGACGCGCCGGATCACCGCCAATACCGACGACGCGGCGTTTATCGGCGAGCTGAGCCTTTCGGGCGAGCTGCGCGGCGTCAACGGCGTGTTGCCGATGGCGATCGCCGCGCGTGAACAGGGCTTGAAGAAGCTGTATGTGCCTGCCGTGAACGCGAACGAGGGCGCGGTGGTGGACGGGCTGGAGGTCTATCCCGTGCGCCATGTTTTTGAGCTGCTCGACCACCTCGCCGGACGCGCCCGGATCGCCCCGGCAAAATTCGAGGAGGAAGCGCAGGCGCCCTCCGGCGCGCTGGATTTCTCTCAGGTAAAAGGTCAGGCGGAGGCGAAGCGGGCGCTGGAGATCGCCGCTGCCGGCGGTCATAACGTCCTGCTGATCGGCTCGCCCGGCGCCGGCAAAAGTATGCTCGCCAAGCGCATGGTGACGATCCTGCCGGAGATGACCTTTGAGGAAACGATCGAAACGACAAAGATTCATTCGATCGCCGGTACCCTGCAAAAGGGCGCCGGGTTAATCACGATGCGCCCGTTCCGCTCGCCGCATCATACGATCACGCGCGTCGGCATGACCGGCGGCGGTACAACGCCGAAGCCCGGCGAGATATCGCTGTCGCATAACGGCGTGCTGTTCCTCGACGAGCTGCCCGAGTTTCCGCGCACGGTGCTGGAGGTGCTGCGCCAGCCGCTGGAGGACGGCACGGTGTCGATCGCGCGCGCTCACGGCACCTACACCTATCCCTCCGAGTTCATGCTGATTGCCGC
Source organism: uncultured Ruminococcus sp. (assembly GCA_902797825.1). Taxonomy (GTDB): domain Bacteria; phylum Bacillota; class Clostridia; order Oscillospirales; family Acutalibacteraceae; genus Ruminococcoides. The sequence goes on from CADBUN010000074.1 coordinate 1,963, forward strand.
GATGAATCCATGCCCCTGCGGCTATTATAATCATCCGAAGAAGTCCTGCTCCTGCTCGGATACCGCCGTGCATAAATACCTCAACCGCATCTCCGGACCGCTGCTCGACCGCATCGACATCCATATCGAGGTGCCGCCGGTGGAGTATGACGACCTGTCCTCGAAGAGCAGCGAAGAAAAATCCGAGGCGATCCGCCGCCGCGTGAATGCCGCCCGACAGCTTCAGACGGCGCGCTTTCAGCATACCAAAACCAAGTGCAACGCCCATATCGAGGCGGCGCTGTTCGAGCAGGTCTGTGTGATGGACGATAAGGCGGACCGGATGCTGAGGGCTGCCTTTGATAAGCTGGGTATGACCGCGCGCGCCTACGACCGCGTCATGAAGGTCGCGCGCACGATCGCCGATCTCGACCAAAGCGAGATCATCCGCGCGCCGCATATCAGCGAGGCGATCCAGTACCGTTCCCTCGACCGGAAGTACTGGCATGAATGAGAGGCGAAAACAAGCGCTTATGACAAATTTGAGGAAGCAGGGAAAAGATCGCAATATGATTACAAAATAATTACACAAAAGAATTATAAATATAGAAAAAGAGACGATTCCGCCCTGAGAAAACCATACAATATCACTAAAAAAGATTACAAATAAGTTTTAAGGTTGACTTTGCCGGCGCTTTGTATTAATCTTAAGTATACAAATATAGAGTGGCTTAGTATAGGTTGTGATACTAATTTCCGATCGACGCTTTCATCAGCAAGTATCCCGGAAGGCGAAAGGGTTTTATGAGGAATTGGTATTCGTTCTTGTGCGTTTTTTCGCATGATATCCGTGAAATAGATTTATTGAGCTTCTGAACATTTTGAGGTTATAGGAAGTGTAGCGCTTTGGAGAAAATCGTAGTCAACGGCGGTAAACCGTTATTCGGCGAAGTCACCGTCAGCGGCGCAAAGAACGCGGCGGTCGCGATCATCCCTGCCGTGGTGCTCTGTGACGAGCCGTGCCGTATTGAAAATATACCGAATATCTCGGATGTTGCGCTGATCGCCAACATCCTGCAGGACATGGGCGCGATGGTGCGCCGTGTCGATAAGAATACGCTGGATATTGATCCGCGTCCCATCAACACCTGGGAGGCGACGCATGAGAACGTCCGCGGGATGCGTGCGTCCTACTATTTGCTGGGCGCTTTGCTGGGGCGGTTTCACAAGGCGAAGGTCGCCCTGCCCGGCGGCTGTAACTTCGGCGTGCGCCCGATCGACCAGCATTTGAAGGGCTTCCAGCTGATGGGAGCGACGAACGAGCTGGTCAACGGCGCCGTGATCGAGAGTAATACGTCCGGCTCCTTCCACGGCGCGCGCGTCTACTTCGACACCGTGTCCGTCGGCTCGACCATCAACCTGATCCTCGCCGCCGTCAAGGCGGAGGGCATGACCATCCTCGAGAACGCCGCCAAGGAGCCGCATATCGTTGATTTGGCGAACTTCCTCAACTCGATGGGCGCCAATATCCGCGGCGCCGGTACCGACGTCATCAAGATTCGCGGCGTCGATTATCTGCACGGCGTGACCTATTCGATCATCCCCGACCAGATCGAGGCAGGCACCTACATGGCGGCTGCCGCGGCGACAAGGGGCAGGATCACGATCCGCAACATCACGCCCAAGCATCTCGAGAGCATCAGCTCCAAGCTGATGGAGATGGGCTGTGAGATTGAAGAATATGATGAAGCGGTCATCATCGACGCGACCAAGCGTCCGCTGAACCGCGTGAATATCAAGACGATGCCTCATCCGGGCTTCCCGACCGACTGTCAGCCGCAGTTTGTCGCCCTGCTCTCGACCGTCAAGGGCACCTCGATCGTGAACGAGAGCGTGTGGGATAACCGCTATCAGTATGTCAGCGAGTTGGTGCGCATGGGCGCGAAGATCTCGGTAGAGGGAAGGCTGGCGATCATCGAGGGCGGTACGCTCACGGGCGCTCCCGTGAAGGCGACCGACCTGCGCGCCGGCGCGGCGATGCTGATTGCCGGGCTGGTTGCCGAGGGTACCACGAATATCTCGAATATCAAGTATATCGAGCGCGGATACTCCGACGTCGTCACCAAGTTCCAGACGTTAGGCGCCGATATCAAGAAGATTTATATCCCCGAAAACGATATTGCGACAACAGCTTAACAAAAGCCACCCTCGGGTGGCTTTTATCATGCTGACAAGCTGATACTAATCCTTAGTATGAAATGTATAAAATGATCGATAGAAGGAGCTTAACCCTGCTGAGTACAAGCCCGGCAAGAACGCTGCGCCTTCTGTCGCTGTGAGGAAAAGAAATGGCAAAAATCGTACCGCTCTTCTCGTCGAGTAAGGGCAATTCCTATTATATCCAAGGGAACAGCGCCGCGATCCTGATCGACGCGGGGCGGAATCTCAAACAGATCGAGATCGCAATGTCTCAAAACGGACTTTCGCTGCGCGATGTTCGCGCGATCTTCGTCACCCACGAGCACAGCGATCATATCAGCGCCCTCAAGGTGCTGTTGAAGCGGTATGATATTCCGCTCTACGCCTCGCGCGGGACGCTCGCGTATTTGACACAGGCGGATAAGGTGCCTGCCTCTGCACGGCTGTATGAGATCACGGATGAGCTCGAGACCGACGACTTCCGCGTGCGACGGGTAGCGACCTCTCACGACGCCGCCGAGCCCTGCGGCTATTTCATCACCACCCCCGACG
>CADBUN010000075.1 GCA_902797825.1 uncultured Ruminococcus sp.
CAGCTCGTTTTCGGGGATCAGACCGCAGGACAGCAGGAGGGTGTCGCAGGCATAGCGCTCCTCGGTGCCGGGGATCGGCTTGCGATCCGCGCCGACCTCGGCGATGGTCACGGCGGTGATATGCTCCTTGCCCTCGATATCCACCACGGTATGGGATAACCGCAGCGGGATGTCGAAGTCGTCAAGACACTGGACGATGTTGCGCTTGAGTCCGCCCGAATAGGGCATCAGCTCCGCGACCAGCTTCACCTTGGCGCCCTCTAAGGTCATACGCCGCGCCATAATCAGCCCGATGTCGCCCGAGCCGAGGATCACGACCTCCCTGCCGGGCAGATAGCCCTCGATGTTGACGAGCCGCTGTGCGGTGCCTGCCGAAAAGATGCCTGCCGGTCGGTAGCCGGGGATGTTCAGCGCGCCGCGCGGCCGTTCACGGCAGCCCATCGCGAGGATGACCGCCTTCGCCTGAATTTGAAGCACGCCGTCGGTGCGGTTCACGGCGGTGACCACCCGGTCGGGGGTGATGTCCATGACCATCGTGTTCAGCAGATAGGGGACGCCCCTGTCCCTGACCTGTGTGATGAAGCGGTCGGCGTATTCGGGACCGGTCAGCTCTTCCTTGAAGGTATGCAGCCCGAAGCCGTTGTGGATACACTGGTTGAGGATGCCGCCGAGCTGTTCGTCGCGCTCGAGGATCAGCACATCCCGAACGCCGCTGTCGTATGCCGCGACGGCTGCCGCCAGCCCTGCCGGGCCGCCGCCGATGATGACGATATCAACCTGTTTCATCTCAGCACTCCTCCTTTGTCCGCGTGTTGACGATGGTCGAGCTGCCGCCGCATTTGGTGACGGCGGTCAGGTCAAGCTTTAACTCGCGCCGCAGCAGCTCCATCACCCTCGGGCTGCAAAAGCCTGCCTGACACCGCCCCATCCCGGCGCGGGTACGGCGCTTCACCCCGTCGAGAGAACGCGCGCCGACCGGTCGGCGGATCGCGTCGAGAATCTCGCCCTCGGTCACGCCTTCACACCGGCAGATGATCGTCCCGTAGGCAGGCTCGCGCGCGATCAGGGCGTTGCGCTCGGGGATGGATAAGGTCTTGGGATCGAGGATATCCCGGCGCGTGGGGTTGAAGGACGGGTTTTCGCTCAGGTGCAGGCGGTCGCGGATCAAATCGGCAAGATACACGCCGATGGCAGGCGCCGCCGAGAGCCCGGGGCTCTCGATTCCGGTACAGTCGAAGAAGCCGGGCGCGTCATCCGGTTCGCCGAGGATGAATTCGCCGCCGTCCTCATGCGCGCGCAGTCCGGCAAAGGAGGTGATGACCTGCCTGAGCGGCAGATCGCGGACGCTGACCGCCGCCTTCGACGAGATTTCGGCGATGCCTGCGGCGGTGGTAGCGGTATATTCGCGGTCGTCCGTATCGACGGCGGTAGGGCCGAGGATCGTGTTGCCGTGGACGGTGGGGGTGACGAGCACGCCCTTGCCGCGCTCGGTCGGCAGCTGAAAGATCGTGTGTCGGATATAGCCGCCCGCGGCACGGTCAAGCAGGAGATACTCGCCGCGCCGGGGGGTGATATGCAGCTTGCGTTCGGATACCATATTATGGATCACGTCGCTGTATACCCCGGCGGCGTTGACAACGGCATTCGCCGTAAAGGTTTCGTGTTCGGTTTCGACGCGCCAGACGCCGTTTTCCGCAAAAACGCTTTTGACCTCGGTATCAAAGCGGAAGTCGGCGCCGTTGACCGCGGCGTTCTCGGCATAGGCGACGGTCAGCTTGAACGGACAGACGATCCCTGCCGTGGGCGCCCACAGCGCCGCGACAACCTCGTCGCCGATATGCGGCTCTAAGTCGAGCAGCGCGTCGCGGCGGAGTATCCTGAGCCCCTCGACGCCGTTTCGCTCGCCGCGTTCCCTGAGCTTCTCGAGCAGGGGAATCTGATCCTCATCCGTGCAGACAGTCAGGGAGCCGATCCGCTTGAACGGTACGTCCAGCGCGGCGCTGACGTCGTCCATCATGCGGTTGCCTTCAACGTTGAACCGCGCCTTGAGCGTTCCGCTTTCCGCGTCATAGCCCGAGTGGATGATGGCGCTGTTCGCCTTGGAGGTGCCGGTACAGACGTCCTCGTTCTTCTCGATGACCAGGATGCTTGCCTGATATTTGCTTAATTCTCTTGCGACGGCACAGCCGATCACGCCCGCGCCGATGATGATAATGTCGTACATTTTGTTACCTCTTGTATAGTTAGGAGTGAGGAGTTAGGAGTGAGGAGTTTTCTCCTTCCATTCCTCCGTCATCTTCATTCTTTTGCCCACAGCTTCGTGGCTTCGACCGCCTTGTTCCAGCCCTTGATCTCTTCCGCACGCCAATGATCGTCGCGTTCGGGGAGGAATTCGCGCTCAACGCGCCGGTGGCGCCTGACGTCCTCCTTATCCCTCCAGAAGCCGACCGCCAGCCCTGCGAGATAGCTCGCGCCCATCGCGGTGGTCTCGACACAGGCAGGACGGTGAACGGGGGCGTTCATGATATCCGCCTGGAACTGCATGAGGAAGTTGTTCATGCTCGCGCCGCCGTCTACCTGAAGCGAATCGAGGCGAATGCCCGAATCCAGCGTCATGGCGCGCAGGACGTCGTTGGTCTGAAAGGCGAGCGATTCGAGCGTGGCGCGGATCAGGTGGTATTTATTCACGCCGCGCGTCAGCCCCATGATCGCGCCGCGCGCGTAGGGATCCCAGTGCGGCGCGCCCAGCCCGGTAAACGCCGGGACAACATAGCAGCCGGCGGTATCGCTGACTCTGGTCGCGAAGTATTCGCTGTCGGGCGAGCCGTCGATCAGCTTGAGCTCGTCCCTCAGCCATTGGATCGCCGCGCCTGCCACATAGACAGAGCCCTCGAGCGCGTACTGCACCCTGCCGTCGAGCCCCCACGCGATGGTGGTCAGCAAGCCGTTTTCGGAAAAGACGGGCTGCTCGCCGGTATTCATCAGCATGAAGCAGCCGGTGCCGTAGGTGTTCTTTGCCTCGCCCTTTTCGAAGCACGCCTGTCCGAACAGCGCCGCCTGCTGGTCGCCGGCAGCGCCCGCGATCGGGATCGCGCCGCCGAAGAATTCGGGATCGCTCTCGCCGTAAAGACAGCTCGAGGGGCGTACCTCGGGCAGCATGGAGAGGGGGATGTTCAGCTCCCGGAGGATATCCTCGTCCCAGCGCAGGGTGTTGATGTTGAACAGCATGGTGCGCGAGGCGTTCGAGTAATCGGTGACGTGGATGCTGCCCTTGCTGAGCTTATACATCAGCCAGGTATCGACCGTGCCGAAGAGCAGCTCGCCGCGCGCGGCGCGTTCACGCGCGCCGGGGACGTTCTCGAGGATCCAGCGCAGCTTGGTCGCCGAAAAGTAGGGATCAATCACCAGCCCGGTCTTTCGGCGAAAGGTCTCGGTCAGCCCCTTCTCTCTCAGGCTGTCGGAATAGTCCGAGGTGCGGCGGCACTGCCAGACGATCGCGTGGCAGATCGGCTGACCGGTCGCCCTGTCCCAGACGACGGTGGTTTCGCGCTGGTTGGTGATCCCGATCGCGGCGATCTCGTCATAGGTCGCCCCGACCTTGCGCATCGCCTCGCGCGCGACGGAGAGCTGCGTCTGCCAGATTTCGTTCGCGTCATGCTCCACCCATCCCGGCTGGGGGAAATACTGGGTGAATTCCTTTTGCGCCATCGAGCGGATGTGTCCCTCGCGGTCAAAGAGGATACAGCGGTTTGAGGTGGTGCCGGCGTCCAGCGCCATGATATACTGTTTCATAGGAGCCTCCTGTTATCGGAAAAGTGAACGGTTGTTTCGGATAAAAAGTCATGATTTTATATTCTTTCTTATTATACCAATTATATCCGCGGTTTCCTATCCTCATAGCATACAAGATTTCGTCGGAATAACTGTGCAAAATCACCGTGCGCGCTTGTCAAGGCGGCGAGATGAGGTTATAATAGGGTTATCATACAGGAGGTGCGTGATGATCAAGCTATTATTTGTCTGCCACGGGAATATCTGCCGCAGCCCGATGGCAGAGTTCGTGATGAAGCGCATGGTGAAGGAAAAGGGGCTGGAGAAGGACTTTGTGATCGCCTCCGCCGCCACCAGCCGCGAGGAGCTGGGCAACCCCGTCTATCCGCCGGCGCGCCGCAAGCTCCTCGAGCACGGTATCTCCTGCTCGGGCAAAACCGCCCGTCAGATGACTGCGGAGGATTATGAGTTCTATGATTATATTCTGATTATGGATCGCAACAACGAGCGCGACATCCGCCGGATCGTCAGGAGCGATCCGCAGCAGAAGATCAGGCGGCTGATGGACTATACCGAACGTCCGCGCGACGTCGCCGATCCGTGGTATACCGGCGACTTTGAACAGACCTGGCAGGATATCAACGAGGGCTGTCGGGCGCTGCTGGACGCGATCCTCGAATAAAAAAGGATAATCGCATATAAGAACATCCCGAGGGCATTCCCTTGGGATGTTTGAGTCTATCACGGGTGATACTAATCCTTAATAAAAACCTTTATCATCTATTGCGATAAATTCCGCATAGCTTTGTTGAGCTCTTAGTATAAAGGGTGATCGCCATGCCGGGGCTGCTTTTCGCTCTCGTTACAGCCCGAACTTTTCTTCAAATTCGCTGAGGTCGTTGCGGCAATGGATCGGTTCGCCGACGGCTTGGATCGCGCTTTCGATGTCCTTTAAGCCGTTGCCGGTGACGATGGAGACGATCACCGCGTCCTCGGGCAGCCTGCCCGCGCGGCTGAGCTTCATCAGCCCGGCGGTCGCGGTCACGCCTGCCGGCTCGCCGAATACCCCGGCGGTTTTCGCCAGATAGCGCTGGGCTTCTCTGATCTCGTCGTCGGTGACGTTGACGCAGAGCCCGCCGCTGTTTTTGATGGCGTTGATCGCCTTATCGGGGTTGCGCGGTACGCCGACGGCGATGGAGTCGGCATAGGTGTTCTCCGCCTGCGGCTGCCACGGCGCGCCGCTGAGCACGGCGGTATTGATCGGGCAGCAGCCCTGCGCCTGTACGCTGATGATACGCGGTATTTTATCGGTCAGACCGACCATGTACATATCGTACAGCCCCTTGTAGACGCCGGCGACGGTGCAGCCGTCGCCGACCGATACCGCGACATAGTCGGGCGCCTGAAAGTGAAGCTGTTCGAGGATCTCGTGCGCGACGGTCTTTTTGCCCTCGCTGAGATAGGGATTGATCGCGGCGTTGCGGTTATACCAGCCGTATTTGTCGATCGCC
>CADBUN010000076.1 GCA_902797825.1 uncultured Ruminococcus sp.
CGACGCCGACCACGTACTGAACAACTTCAAGAAGTTCCTCGCGGGCTCCGTTGTTGTTGCTGTTCCGATTACCACTCTGTTCCTGATCATGCAGAGATATTATGTCGAAGGCGTTACCGCCGGCGGCGTAAAGGGTTAATCTATTATCAATCGCAAAGGGCGGAGACTTCTCCGCCCTTTTGTCATCACTGTGTACCGAATCCGAACAAGCCTCGAAGAGAGGTCTGTGCGGCAGCCAAAGCCCGATTCGTTAAGCAGATTTATGAATACGAAGGAGAGTACCATGAAAAAGTTTCTATCCCTTCTTTTAGCAGTCAGCATGATCGCCTCCCTGCTCGCTGCCTGCGGCGGCTCCGCCGATCCGGTCGCGAAGAATAAGGCGGAGGCTTCGACCGATAAATACCGCAGCTTCTATCAGGTGTGGATCGGTTCGTTCTGTGATTCGAACAACGATCAGACGGGCGATCTGCCGGGACTGATCTCCAAGCTCGATTACATCAACGACGGCGATCCCAACGCCGGCGACGATCTCGGCGCCGACGGAATCTGGCTTTCGCCGATGATGCCGTCCAAATCCTACCATAAGTATAATGTCCGCGACTATTTTGAGATTGATCCCGATTTCGGAACGCTCGAGGATTTTGATAAGCTGATCGAAGAATGTCACAAGCGCGGCATCCGCGTCATCATCGACCTGGTTCTCAACCACAGCGGCGACGATCACGAGTTTTTCAAAAAGGCGTGTGACGAGCTGAGCAAGGGTAAAGAGGACGGCTACGCGCGCTATTATAATATCTCGAAGGAGTCAAACGACCGCTATAACCGCGCGATCTCCGGAACGGATTATTATTACGAAGGACCGTTTTCTCCCGATATGCCCGACTGGAACCTCAGCTTCGAGGGCACGCGTCAGTATTTTGACAAGGTGACCAAATTCTGGCTCGATAAGGGCGTTGACGGCTTCCGTCTGGACGCGGTCAAATACTTCGAGGACGCCAAAACCGACGCGGACGAATTTTTAAGCTGGTTCTATAAAATGGCGCAGGGCTATAACCCCGGCGTCTATGTCGTCGGCGAGGACTGGGACGACGCCGGTAATATCTATGATATGTATGAAAGCGGCATCGACAGCCTGTTCAACTTCAAGTTCGCGAATTCCGGCGGCGACTTTCTCGTAGCCAGCCATTCGATGACTTCCGACGCGCTCAAAAAGCTCAAAAAGTATGATGATAACATCAAGAAGCGCAACGATAAGGCGATCAACGCGAACTTCCTGACCAACCACGATATGGTGCGCCTGCACAATATGCTGGAGGAAAACGACTATAAGATGGCGGCGGCGCTGTATATGCTCGCTCCCGGCAACAGCTTCACCTACTACGGCGAAGAGATCGGCATCGAAGCGCCCAACACCACGAACGACGCCTCCTACCGTACCGCGATGATCTGGGATAACGAGAACCTGCCCGATATCTATGTGCCCGGTGTTGCCGGGGTGGAGAAAAACGCGCTCGGCGGCGTAGAACAGCAGCTTAAGGACGAGCACAGCCTGCTCAGCACCTACCGCAAGCTCATCAAGCTTCGCCTTCAAAATCCCGAGATCGCGCGCGGCAATATCGAAGAGGTGCCCGACTTCGGCAATCCCGGCATCGGCGGCATGATCATCAACCATAACGGTTCCCGTGTAATGGTCATCCACAACACGACCGATGAAGCGAAGGAGCTTACCCTCGATCAGATCACGAACCCCGCACTCAGGGGCTGGACCTACGGCGACCTGGCGGCGGAGCCGAATAAGGAAACGCCCAAGCTCAGCGGCACCGCCCTCACCCTGCCGGCTCGTACATCCGTCGTTCTCAAGGAAGTCAAATAATCCATGAAACAACAGCTCCCCACAGGCTTTGTGGGGAGCTGCATCTATATTCTATCTTCAGGCGATAAAGTCCTTGATATCTTTGATGACTTCATCACGGCAGTGATCGTTGAGGATTTCGTGACGGTAGCCGTCATACAGCTTCAGCGTGACGTCGGCGCCGCCTTCACGAAGCAGGTCGTAAACCTTTTTGACGCCGGCTCCGTGTTCACCCACCGGATCCTCCGCGCCGGCGGTCAGCAGGATCGGCTTCTGCTTGTCGATCACGTCGAACCAGCGCTTGTCGTTGCAGTATTTGTTCAGGCGGATCAGATCCTGCATCGCCGAGATCGTGAACTGATAGGTACAAAGCGGATCGACGCGGTACGCGTCGCGGTTGGCTCGGTCAACCGAGAGCCACGCGTATATGTCGTTTTCGTCCTCAAAGCCCTTGTTATAAGAACCGAACGCCATGGAGTAGACGAGCTTCGAGTAGGAGCGCCCTCCCTTGACCTTTTTGAGCACGCCGCAAAGCCGGATCCCCGCGCCGGCAGCCGGATTGGGACCGCCGGTGCCCATGACGATCAGCTTATCATAGTGGTTGTATTTGGCAGCGCAAAGCCGCACGATGAACGAGCCCATGCTGTGCCCCATGAGGATGAAGGGCAGCCCTTCGTACTCGGGCGATCGGCGCACCTCGTTGCCGAACAGGAATACATCGTCAACCAGATGCTTCCACCCGTCGTGAACCGCGATGAAGCCCAGCTCGCTTTTGTCGTTGACCGTCGCGCCGTGACCGAGGTGGTCATAGCCGAAGGTGAGGTAGCCTTCCTCCGCCATCTCGCGCATGAAGCTGTCGAAGCGCCCGATGTATTCGGTCATGCCGTGAACCACGTGGAAGAGTCCCTTCGGCTTGCCCTCCGGGAGATAGATTCTGCCTTTGAGATAATGCTTTTTGTCGGAAGACAGCACTTCCTTTTCGATAACTGTTACCATGATTTCTCTCCTGTCTTTTCCCTTGGACGATGCCGCGCTCCGGCCGCCGAAGCGCCGATCGCCCTGAACTATATTCGTATCATAATAGGTTGGATTATTCCGATCGCAGCGCGGCGACGGGATCGCTCTTCGCCGCCTTGCGCGAGGGGATGATGCCGCCGATCAGCGTCAGCACGATACTCAGCAGGATCAGGATGCCTGCCGCCGCCGGGGGAAGGATCGCGTTGATATTTTGCTGACCTGTCAGCGCGTGCAGGATGGCGTTTCCCGGGATAATCAGCAGCGCCGTCACCCCGACGCCGATGATACCGGCGAGCGCGCCGATAATAAAGGTTTCGGCGTTGAATACATTCGAGATGTTGCGCTTGGAGGCGCCGATCGCCCTGAGGATACCGATCTCCTTCCTGCGTTCGAGGACGCTGATATAGGTGATGACGCCGATCATGATGGACGATACGATCAGCGATACCGCGACAAAGGCGATCAGGATATAGCTGATGGCGTTGATGATTGTAGTGACCGAGCCCATCAGCGCGTCAACGAGGTCGGTGTATTCGATCACCTTGTCATCCTCGCCTGCCGCCTTCATCCGGTTGTTATAATCCTCGATCAGCTTTTTGATATGCGTCTTGCTGTCGAAGTCCTTGGGGTAGATGGTGATGGTAGAGGGGTTGCTCAGGTCGGCGTAGCCGAGCTTTCTCAGGTTGCCGTCCAGCGACGCCTTCTGAGGAGACAGCATGGAGACCATCAGGTCCTTGAGCTCCTCGGCGGTCATCTCCGTTTTGAACATTTCCGCCAGCGAATCGGGCTTGAAGTCAAAGGCGCTGAGCAGGTTCTCGGACAGTCCGGCGGTCAGCGAAGCCATGCTGTTCTGTAACGCCGCCATGACCTGACCGCTCACGGCGGTCATAATCTTGCTCATCACGGCGCCGAGCTGCGTTGTGATGACCTCAGAGTATTTGGAAATGCTCTTCTCCAGCGCGGAGGCGTCTACCGCTTCGCCGACGGCGCTCGCGATCAGTGCGGACGCTTCCTCGGTGGACAGATATTTTGAAAAAGACGTCAACAGATAGGACGCTGAGGGCAGCTTATTTTTGCTTGCGTAGCCCTCATAGGCGCTGACCAGCTTGGTGAAGAGGGCGTTGAGCTCTTCGTCGGTGGGCTCCCATTTTTTGAGCGTTTCACGCAGGCTGTTGGCGCCGTCCTGCAAAATCTTCTTGGCTTCGTCCGACTGAACATATTCGTTGATATGAGAAAAATCGTCCTTCTCATAGCCCTTTGCGTCGAGCCAAACGGCGTAGCCGGCAATATATCCCTCGGCGATTGCCGCGACGTCTTCCTGCGAGATGAGCTCTTCGCTGTGCTTGTCGATATAGCCCTTGATCTCATTGCGCAGCAGTTCTCTTGCCTCCTCGGTGCCCAGGTACCGGCGCAGCGCGGAGGGGAGGGTGGAGATATCCGCCTGTTTATCGCCGGCGGCATATTTCTGATAACCCGTCAGCAGCTTTTCAAACAGCTCGCTCATGGCTTTTTCGCTCATGTTGAAGCGGATGCCGCCCAGCAGCTCGGCGATATCCTTCTCGCTGAGCTCGGGCATCAGATTGCCGAAGTCCTCCGGCGAGACGACGGCGCTCATGTCCATATCCGACAGATCCATGCTGCTCATATCCATGCCGCTCAGATCCATGTTCGAAAAATCCAGCTCCTTGTCGCTGAAATCAAACATTTTTCCGATCGCGTCGGTATCGACCGAGAACAGCGAGCTCATGTCCATCCCCTTGTTCTCCGATTCGTCATCAAAGCGCTTGCCGGTGAACACGTTGACCTCGGGGTTTTTGAGCTGTTCCCTGACGATATCCGAGTCCTTCGCCATGTCGATGATATGGTGCGTCAGCGACGAGGGGTAGGCGATACCGATGGTGGAGGTCGGAGAATTAAAGTTCTCGTTCGGCTGGATGACGCCGACGATCCGGATCGTTTCGGCGTCCTTCATCAGGTTTTTTACGAAGCTCTTGTCGGAGCTGTGATCGGTCCAGACCTTATAGTTTTTGTCGTAGGTATAAAAGGAGGTGACCGAGACCAGCTTGAACTCCAGCCCCATAAAGTCGTCATAGGTATACCGTCCCGGCTCGGACATTTCGTCGATGCTCTTGCCCTCGTTAAAGGCGGTCATCATCTTGTCGAGCTCCCCGGGATCCTTGAGCCCCATCGCGTATAAGGTCAGATCGGGGACCTTGCCGGTGGAGGTCAGCGACAGCACGCATTCGTTGTATTTTTCGGGCCATCTCCCTGCCTTCAGGTCAAAACCGTTCTTGAACAGCTCCTCCTTTTCGGGCATGGAAAAGAAGCTGTCGGTGCTCGAGAAGGTCGACCACAGGCTGTTGGTGGAGCTTTCCGAGCCCGAGAAGCCCATGGCGGAAAAGCTGGTATCCGGGTTTACCTGGCGAAAGTCGCCGTTCTTTTGTTCTTTATAGATACGCGGTACGATGCTGTAGTCATACTCGATCGTCTGTACGTGATCCTCGATATCGCACTCGTCGCTCTCAAAATATGTTTTGAGCGATTTCAGGTCGTTGGAATTCATCCCCGAGAACATATTCGTGATGGTGCGAAATTCTTCGACGCGCTTCTCGTCGCCGGTTGCCTTATCCTCGCCCGAGGCGCCGGCTCTCGAGCCCAGGTACATGGAGGTCAGGTTAAAGCTGGTATCGGTGATTTGCAGGGGATAATCCTGCAGGCTGTCCTCCTCGACGCTGCGGATATATTCGTTCGAGCCGTTCGACATCGCCAGGATCATCGCGATGCCGATGATGCCGATGGAGCCGGCAAAGGCGACCAGGATGGTACGCGCCTTTTTCGTCCACAGGTTGTTGAACGACAGCGCCATCGAGGTCAAAAGCGACATCGAGGATTTGCCCAGATTCTTGTGAACGCTCTCGGTTTCTTCGGGGGTGAAGGGGTTCGAATCCGAGGTGATCTCGCCGTCCTTGAGGGTGACGATGCGCGTGGCATACTGTTCGGCGAGCTCCGGGTTATGCGTGACCATCACCACCAGCCGGTCACGGGCGACCTCCTTGAGCAGATCCATTACCTGCAGGCTGGTATCGCTGTCCAGCGCGCCGGTCGGTTCGTCGGCGAGCAGGATGTCGGGATCGTTGACCAGCGCGCGCGCGATCGCGACGCGCTGCATCTGACCACCCGAAAGCTGAGAGGGCTTTTTGTGGATATGCTCCGAGAGCCCGACCTTCTCCAGCGCTTCGGTCGCGCGCTTGGTGCGCTGTGAGGCGCCGACGCCGCTGATGGTCAGCGCCAGCTCGACGTTCTTTAAAACCGTCTGATGGGGGATGAGGTTGTAGCTCTGAAAGACGAAGCCGATCGTATGGTTGCGGTAAGAGTCCCAGTCGCGGTCGGTGTAGCGTTTTGTGCTGACGCCGTTGATGATCAGGTCGCCTTCATCATAGCGGTCAAGACCGCCGATGATATTCAGCATCGTTGTCTTGCCCGAGCCGCTCTGTCCGAGTATCGCGACAAATTCATTATCGCGCAGGTTCAGGGATACCCCCTTGAGCGCTTCCTGCACCAGCGTGCCGGTTTTATACACCTTTCGGATGCCTTTGATCTGCAGCATAAAGTTCTCCTTGTTGGATGAAACCTACATTAATAAGGATAATTATTCATATGATGAAAAAACTTCTACTATTATAGCCTACATTATATAGAGAAATTCTCAGGATGTAAACAAGATTGACGAAAGATTAATAAAATTTTTAAAATCAATACAAAAAGGGCTCCCCTGCGGAAGCCCTTTCTTTTATTAAAACGTTATTGCGAGTCCGTTAGCTTGTGACAAGCTCACCGTAAAAAGCCGTCTCGCTCTGTCGTCGGAGGATCAGGTATGCTCAGCCCGATCCTTGGCGACCAGCTTCTTTGCCAGCTCATAAATGCGTTGACAGGAGTTCTTGCGGACAAAGCGGCGGCAGCTCTCGCGCATTTTCTCGAGCCTTTCGCCGTCGGATAGCAGCGATCCGACCACCTCGGCGGCTACCTCGCTGTTTTCCATGATGACGCCGATGTTGTTCTCCACCAGCAGGGCGGCGTTCTGTTCCTCCTGACCGGGGTATGCCTTGAACACGACCATCGGCAGCGAGCAGGCGATGCTCTCCGAGGTCGTCAGGCCGCCGGGCTTGGTGACGATCAGGTCGCTGGCGTGCATATAGTCGTCTACGTTATCGACAAAGAAGAACAGCTTGGTCGGCTTATGATGATCGATGGTGCGGCTGAAGGTGCGCGTCAGCATTTCCATGAAGATTTCGCTCTGGTCATAAAGGTAGCGCAGAATGCTGTCCTCGCCCAGATCCGCGAGGAACTCCGGCTCTTCCCGGGTGACGATCTGATCCGCGTTGTTCAACAGCTCTTCAAAGGCGTCATAGAGCTGTTGGTTGCGGCCGGTGATGACGATGATCTGATAATCGACGTCGATTTTCTGTAGGTTTTCATAGATTTCGAGGATATCCGTCACGCCGAAGCTGCCTGCCATAATCAGCACGGTTCGCTTGTTCTGATCGAAGCCCAGCTCCGCGAGCACCTCCTCGCGGCTTCTGCCGTTTCCCTCATAAAATTTCTCATATACCGGATGTCCGTAGTCGTAGATATTGTCCGGGCTGATGTCGTATTCCTTCATGAGGATTTCTTTCGCCGGAGAGGACGCGGTGACATAGGCGTCGATCCCCTCGGAGATGTACGAGCGATGGGGGAGGAAGTCGGTGACGATGGTGATCAGCGGCATATGATAGCCGTATTCCTTCTTCATATAACCCACGATGGCGCCGGCGAACGGATGACAGGAGATGATGACGTCGGGCGCGTATTTTTCGATCACCGGCAGCATACGCTTGGCGCACTGCTGATACACGATGTTGATCGTATCCGAGAGCGGCGATTTTTTATCGGCGCTTTTGTACATCGCGCCGAAGAGCGCCGGCGTCAGCGTGACCAGCGCCTTATAGCCCTTGACGACCGCATAGTTCAGCGTTGACGAGCACTCCTCGAGCGCGTCGATGATGGTTACCGCCGCGTCGGGATCATGCGCGTTGATATAATCCTTTAAGGCGTTGGAGGCGCGGTTGTGACCGCCGCCGGTAGAAGCTGTCAATATCATCACATTCATACGGTTCACCTGTTTTCATTAAGATATTCTCATTATAGCTTATTTTCCTTGATAGGGCAATAGACAAATTTGTAACTCACAGGCGCCCTTTATCAATTATCCATAAATTAACCGACTGAGGGGGTAGTAAATATCGTCGCATTTTTATTTCATAATTCTTTTACAGATTATTAAACAATTTTAACTGGGCTATTATATACTTGATTATAGATTGGAACAGTACGTGGTTCAGATGCTTCATCCGAACCGCCGCTTTCTTTTTCATATATATATATTGCAAAACCCACTAAGGAAGTGTTGTTATGGCAAATAACAAGTCAGACACCATGGAGTTAGATTCCATATTAGCCGAGGCGCGCAGCCGCAAGAACGGCGCCGCCGCCCCGAGGAGCGCTGCCCCCGGCAGACAGGCTTCCCCCGCCCGCAAGGCGGCGCCTGCTGCGCGGCGCAGCCTCAACGACGATTTCATCTTTACCGACGACGATCAGCCTGTCCCCCAACCCCCGAAGTCCCGCGCTGCGAAACCGCGTCCCGCTGATAACTATGATTATCAGCCGCCGAAGAAAAAGAAAAAGACCGGACTCATCGTCGCGATCTGTATCATCAGCATTCTGGTGGTCGCCGCGGCAGGCGGTCTGACCTTTTATCTGACCTCCGGCTCCGGTACCGGTCCCACCAGCACCTTCTCCGATAACGTCTATGTCAACGGCATTCCGCTTGCCGAGGTGACGATGGACGAGGCGCGCGCCATGATGAAGGGCGTCGAGGACGAGCTGGCGAACGGGATCAAGGTCCAGGTCAAGGCAGGCAACAAAACCTATAACTATACCAAGAAGGATTTCAAATATTCCTTCGATACCGATAAGGTCCTGAACGAAGCGAAGGCATATTCTGAGGAAAAGGGCATCAAAAACGAGCCCCAGAACTACGAGATCAAGATGACCGTGGATGACTCCACCTGTGCCGATCTTATCAAGAAGATCGCCGAGGAGGTCAAGACCGAGCCCAAGGACGCGGCGGTGACCGCCTTCGATCCCTCCGCCGATTCGATGTTTACCATCTCGGACGAGGCAAAGGGCTCCTCGCTGGACGAGCAGGCGAGCCTGAAGGCGCTTTCCGACTTTATCAAGGGCGGCAAGATCAGCGGCTCGGTGGACGCGACCGTCAAGGAGGTTGAGCCCAAGCTCACCGCCTCCTACCTCAGAGAGAACATCGTCAAGCTCTCGTCCTTCTCGACGACCTCGACCAATAACGCGAACGGCAACGAGAATATGCGCGTGTCGCTGGCGGCGTGCAACGGCTCCATCATCAATCCCGGCGAGACATGGTCGTTCAACGGCTGCACCGGGGATTCCAATCTCGAGTCCAACGGCTACAAGCCTGCCGGCGTCATCATCCAGGGACGCAGCGAGACCGGCGTGGGCGGCGGTATCTGCCAGTCCTCCACCACCATCTACAACGCCGCCATCCTCTGCGGCATGGAGGTTGTCGAGCGCCAGTGCCACTATTATAAATCAGTATACGTAGACGCCGGGCGCGACGCGACCGTCGATTACGGCAACATCGACCTCAAGCTCAGCAACCCGTTCAGCTATCAGCTGTTCATGAAGTGCTGGATGGACGGCGTGGAGCTCAACTGTGAGATGTACGGGCTGCAAAATCCCGAGTTCGACGACATCGAGATCTCGACCACCTCGCCGAGCTACTTCGACCGCGGCTACAAGGTTTATACCTCCCGTACCTATCTCAAGGACGGCAGCGAGGTGAAGTCCGACGACCTGCCCTCCTCCACCTACTACACCTCCGCGCCCTCCTCGGGCGGTTCCTCCGGCGGCGGCTCGGATGATTCATCGTCTGATTCCGGCGGTTCGGATGATGCGTCGTCTGATTCCGGCGAATCCGATACCTCCTCCGATACCGGCGATGCCGGTGCGGCGGAAGGCGCTGCCGACAGCGGCGCAGCTGAAAACAACGGCGGCGAAGGCGCCTGATCCGGTCGGCGCCGACAGTTACCGAATTTTATCGTACATTCCCCCTGTGACAGGCAGGGGGATTCTTTTTTTTAAGAAAACGTTTCGATGTTTTCGACAAAATTAATCCGAATTTTTCGTCAACTTGCTAATGCCGCCGTGATTATGAACAATTAAGACGATTGAAATTTATGCAAGTTATACAAGAAAAAACCCTCGTCATTTTGACAACAAAAAAGTTTTGGAAGTCAAAATTTATTATTGAATATTCACGAGATTTGTGATATGATTAAAATACGCAATAAAATTATTATAAGGAGGAAATTATGAGAAAGTTTATTAGCGTATTACTGGCTCTTTTGTTAGTATTCTCCGTGACGACGGTTGCGTTCAGCGCCTACAATGTTGTAGACGACGGCGTTAAGACGATCACCGAGGCGACTGCTGATCAAGAGCCTCTGGCAAGAATCTATTTCATGATGCCTAACGGCCACAACGGCGATTTTGGCTCTGACGGCACCCAGGCAGCCAGCTGGTTGAATGACTACAACCTGGCTGCGGACGGCAACTATTATGCCGGTCTCTATATGTGGGATTCCGCAGCGTCTCCCGACGCTTGGCCCGGCTACAGAATGGAAATTGAAGATGCCAAGCAGTTTATTTACTATGCTGACGTAGTAGGCGACGACGGCACCGTTAACCTGATCTTCAACAACGGTGTTGACGGCGGTCTGGATCCCGAGGATCCGATCTACTACTGCGCGGCACAGACAAGCGACCTGAACGGCGAGGGCGCCGATGAGGGCGAGTATGATTCGCTGCCTTTGGGTACCTGGCGTGACGGCGAAGCTGATTATCGCTGGGATTTCGACGGCTTCATCTTTGTTGTCGATCCCGACCAGGTAGACGAGAGCCCCCTCTCCCACAAGCTCTCCTGCGGCGGTAACTGGTATGCTTACTATGGCAACGGCTGCTATGGTAACTACTCTCAGTATCAGTCCGATGGCTTTGTCTCCGCTGAGGAGAACTGCCTGAACCCCAACCACTGGGTAGACGGCGTTCATGTAGGCTATCATGAAGATGATGCGCCTACCGAGGCTCCGACCGAAGCTCCGACCGAAGCTCCCACCGAGGCTCCCACCGAGGCTCCGACTGCTGCTCCTGTCGTACTCGATTCCAACAAGATTTACTTTGACGCTGCTTCCACCGGTTGGGAGATGGGCGCCAAAGATAAGATCGCGTTCCATATCTTCGGCGGCGATCTCGAGAACGGCCTTGCATGGGGCTCCAAGAAGGCTGCCGGTACCGCTACCGCAGGCGCTGACGGTCTCTTCGAGATCGATCCTGCCGCGAAGCTCGGCTACACCCTGAACCCCGGCGTACAGTACAAGATTATCTTCACTCATGTTGTAAACAACGCTTGGACAGACCAGACCTACGATCTGTTCCTGACCACCGATTGCCTCGGCCACGTGGCATTCTGCGACGGCACCGAGTATGAGAACCCCGTAGACAGCTCCAAGAAGACGCTGGCTGCGTTCTGGAAGGATATGGACGCTACTGAAGTCGGCCCCGTTCTCCAGATCTCCTCGATCGGTAACGTTGTCGGTACCTGCCCCGAGGCAGGCCAGACTCCCGAGTCTATCTTCACCAACTTTGCGACCATTCCTGTCGATAACTTCGGCGGCAAGACCGCTCTTGAGAACGCGCGCTACTACACCGTAGAGCAGTCCAAGACCAAGACCGAGCAGGAAATGATCGACGATATCGGCGAGGCTCTCGGTCTGACCAAGAAGCAGGTTTATGATGTCTTTACCAATAATAATGTAGAAACCGTATGGGATTACACCGTATCCACCCTCCCCGGTGAGGTAGTTCCTCCCACCGAAGCTCCCACCGAGGCTCCCACCGAGGCTCCGACCGAAGCTCCCACGACCGCTCCCGTTCCTGCCGATAAGTATATCGTAGCAGGTGTTGATACCGTATTCGGCACCAACTGGAACCCCAACGATGAGAACAACCTCATGACCGAGGGCGAAGGCGGCGTATATGCAAGAGAGTACACCGTTGGCGCTGCTATTGATAACATCCAGTTCAAGGTTGTCAAGAACGGCGAAACCTGGATCGGCGACGAAACC
>CADBUN010000077.1 GCA_902797825.1 uncultured Ruminococcus sp.
ACAGTATGCCTGCGTCACTCGCCTCGCTCTGCGAAATTTATCACTAATATCTGATTAAATCTTTTTATCAAGGATTAGTATAAAACGTTGAACGTGCCTGATCTTCGGAATCCTTCCGATGCAGGCGCGAACCTGTAGCACCCTTCCCCTGTTCCGCGAAAGCCTCCGCTAACTTTTCTTGAACGTTATTTGTCAGAGATGTAGCTTCATTTCCAAACAAAAAGCCCTGTCCGACGCAAAGACGCAGACAAGGCATAGTACCCTCAGGGATAGGAAAGCCAACCTTGTCGGCATCTCTGTACCGACTTAAAAGTTACTGTTGGTAATCATACACCCTTTTGACACGGCTATAGTGACAAATAAGAATTAAAGGGATTTTTTATCCGGAGCAAGGACGAACACGCTCGTTTCTTGACAGAAAACCGTCCCTCCTGTATCATAGGTGGAAGAGAACGGAGCTCAAATCAATTCATCGGCAACAGGCTGATGATCGGGAGGAAGCTATGAAAAAACATCGGCTGCTGTCGTCGGCGATGCTGCTGACGGCGGCGATCATCTGGGGGCTCGCCTTTGTCGCACAGGAGAAGCTGGCAGACAGCGTGCCGCCCTTCACCGTCAACGCCCTGCGGTCGCTGATCGCGTCGGTCGCGCTGGTTCCCGTGGCGGCTGTCCTGCGCCGAGCGCGCGGCAAAAGGCTGTGGGAGAGCAACCCGACCGACCGCAAGAAGCTCATCAAAGCCGGTGTGATCTGCGGCGTGATGCTGTGCATCTCAGTCAACCTGCAGCAGTTCGGGATTTCCTTGTATCCCGCGGGAGCGCCGGCTTCGGCGCACAGCGGCTTTCTGACCGCGCTGTACATCATCTTTGTGCCGCTGTTCGGGTTATTTCTGCACAAAAAGCCCTCCTTCACCATCGTGATCGCCGTGATTTTGGCGACGGTCGGGCTGTACTTTTTATGCCTGTACGACGGCTTCGGCGCGTTGTATACGGGCGATATCGTCGTGCTGATCTGCGGCATGGCGTTCGCGGTACAGATCCTGTGCGTCGATCACTATATCGGCGAGGTAGACGGCGTGAAGCTCAGCGCGATTCAGTTTTTGGTCACGGGGATTCTGTCGGCGATCCTGATGCTGATCTTCGAAAAGCCCGATCCGTCCGCGATCCCGGCGGCATGGAAGCCGATCCTGTATCTGTCGCTGATGTCCAGCGGCGTCGGCTACACCCTGCAGATCATCGGTCAGAAGTACAGCGACTCCCCTGCGCTGGCGTCCATCCTGATGAGTATGGAGAGCGTGTTCGCCGTGATCGGCGGCGTGATCTTCATGCGCGCGATCCCGGCTGTGAACGAATGGATCGGCTGCGGCATCATGCTCGCCGCCATCATCATCGCCCAGCTTCCGCCGGAGCTTTTCCGCATCAACAACAAAGGAGCTGCCTAACGACAGTCCTCGATCGTAGAAGAATCTACCACCCTTCCGAGGAGGGCGTCACCAATCCCTTAGATTCTCACTGATTAAGCCATTTCTAACAAGGGGATTGCCACGGCTCTATGGAGCCTCGCAATGACTGCAATACTTTTTCGACAAACTGAAAGGAGCTGCCGTAACGGCAACTCCTTTTTCATATCATACTAATTCAATGAATCAATGCTTCGGCAAAACATAACCGATCTTCTTCATTGCCTTTTCGACCGTGCGGTGGCTGAAGCGCTGTACCAGCTCGAGGCTCTTGGTATAGCATTCTTCGATATACTTCTTATCCTTGACATACTCCTGATACCGCTTGCGGATGGGAGAAAGCGCCGCGACGACCGCTTCGCCGACGGCGGTCTTGAAGTCGCCGTAGCCCTTGCCGTCGAAATCGCGCTCGATCTGTTCATAGCTCAGACCGGTGACCGCAGAGTAGATGGACATCAGGTTGTTGATGCCGTCCTTGCCCTCGGCATAGCGCACCTTCGCCTCGCTGTCGGTGATCGCGCGCTTGAACTTCTTCATGATGACGTTATCCTCATCGGTCAACAGGACGTAGCTGTTGGCGTTTTCATCGGACTTGCTCATCTTCGCGGTCGGATTCTGCAGGCTCATCACGCGCGCGCCGTCCTTGGGGATGAAGCCCTCGGGGATCTTGAACACGTTGCCGTAGATACCGTTGAAGCGGTTGGCGATATCGCGCGTCAGCTCGAGGTGCTGCATCTGATCGGAGCCGACCGGCACCTTGTCCGCCTGGTAGAGCAGGATATCGCCTGCCATCAGGCTCGGATAGGTAAACAGACCGGCGTTGATATTATCGGCGTGCTTGGCGCTCTTATCCTTGAACTGCGTCATACGGGACAGCTCGCCGAACTGGGTATAACAGTTAAGCAGCCACGCCATCACCGCGTGATCGGGGTTATGGCTCTGGATGAAGAAGGGCGCCTTCTCGACGTCAACGCCGCACGCCATGATAGAGGCGTACATATCAATGATGTTTTTGCGGAAGGCGGCAGGCTCCTGGCGCACGGTGATGGTGTGCAGGTCTGCCAGCGCATAGATGCAGTGATACTGCGGATCATCCTGCATTTTTACCCAGTTTTTGACGGCGCCGAGGTAGTTGCCGAGGGTGATGGAGCCGCTGGGCTGGATCGCGGAGAATACAATTTGCTTCTTTTCGGGGGTAGTGTTTTCCATAATCATCTTTCCTTATTCACATCGTCGTTTCACGGAAGGCGGATACGTGTCCGAGCCCGGCGCGAATCTCTTTCAAAGCCAACCGGCTGTTGCTTGGGAGATTGCAGGGCTTTATCCTTCGGCGCGACGGTGCTGCGTTATTATTATATGACTTCCTTCGCCAGCGCGCCGATGATCTTGATCCCGGCGGTGAGATCCTCGTCGGTCGGGGTAGAGAAGTTGATGCGGAAGCTGTGACACGGCAGATCGCCGTCGGTGAGGAAGGCGTTGCCGGGGACGACGCAGACCTTACGCTCGGTGAGCTTCTTACAGAAGTCGAGCATATCAACCTGTTCGGGCAGATCGCACCAGATGAACAGACCGCCCTCGATCTTGTGATAGGTAATCCCGTTGGGCACTACATACTCGTCGAGCAGCTTCATGCACAGGTCGGCCTTGACGCGATAGAGCTTCCTCAGATAATCGAGGTGTCCCTCAAAATCATACTTGGTCATATACTCATAGCAGAGCATCTGTGACCACATGGCGGTGTGGACGTCCTGTCCCTGCTTACAGATAATCATCTTGGACATGGCTTGCTTGTTCGCGACCATATAGCCGACGCGGATACCGGGCGCCAGCACCTTGCTGAACGAGCCCGAATAGATCACGAGCCCGTCGGTATCGAAGCTCTTGATCGCCGGGACGTCCTCGCCGTAATAGCGGAGGTCGCCGTAGGGGTTATCCTCGATAATCAGGCAGTTATGCGCCTTGGCGAGCGCATACAGGCGCTTTTTCTTCTCCAGCGACATGGTCACGCCCGAAGGATTCTGGAAGTTCGTGATGGTATAAATCAGCTTCGCGCGCGGGTTTTCGTCGAGCGTCTTTTCGAGCGCTTCCATATTCATGCCGTCGGGATCGACGGGCACGCCGACCAGCTCGGCGTTATAGCTGCGGAAGGTATTCAGCGCGCCGACGAAGCTGGGCGCCTCGCATACCAGCACATCCCCCTCGTTGAGGAAGCTCTTGGCGGCAAGGTCCATGACCTGCTGGGCGCCGGAGACGATGATCAGCTCATCCTCCTCGGTGCCGATATGATGCTTCTCCCTGAGATAACGCTTCAGCGTATCGCGCAGGGGGGTGTAGCCCTCGCTGACACCGTACTGTAATACGCCGATCGGATTCTCGCGCAGGATACGCTCGGAGATTTCGCGGATCTCGTCGATGGGGAACGCGTCGGGAGCCGGGTTGCCTGCCGAGAGCGAGATCACGTCAGGATCGGAAGCGCTCTTTAAAATTTCGCGGATCGCGTTAGGCTTGAGCGCCAAAACCTTATCTGAAAAACGATAGTCCATCCATACCACTCTTTCTGTGATGACGCCGAAGGATACCGGCGTCAAAAAATGATTCACTTGATATCATAACACAAGTTCTCGTTTTGTGCAAGAAATTTGAACAAATTTGACGGCGGCTGACCGTTTGAGCCGTATGAAGCATTCGTTTTTCCGAAAAAGCGCCCCTGCCGGCTCATGATTCTTTGATTTTGCAGAAAAAATATTGAATTTCTGTTGTAACCAAACTCTTTTTGATGTATAATAACAAGGAATATAACTGTTTAATATGCGCTTCAAGCCTGAGCTTGAAGCGGAACCGGAATGGAGGTTCTGAATGAAACAATCCGAAAACCCAAGCAACGCGCCACAGCGGAAGCGGTCAGGGCGGTGTATCCACCTGACGCTGTGCCTGTTGCTCGCTGCGGTGACCGCGCTCTCGTGTGCCGGGTGTAAGCAGAGCGTCGATCAAGCCAAGGCGACCGAGGCGGTCGAGGTTGCCGCTACGGTAGCGGCGCCTACCGAGCCGCCGTATGATCCGCTGAATTTTGTCAAGCCCGACATCCCCGACAGCGGCGCCGAGGGCGCCTACTCTGCGGTCGATTCCGGCGTCTACGTCTACGACAACATGACGTTCGAGCTCTGCGGCGCGTCCGACTCTGCCGCCGAGGACTACGCCGCGGCGATCTCCGACTTCAAAAAGAGCGCGCCCGAATTCACGGTATACAACATCGTCGCGACCACGCACGCCGAGTTCGGACTGCCCCAAAGGCTGATCGACAGCGGCAGCGTCTACTCCGCCAGCCAGCTGGACAACATCAAAAAAATCTATTCGAGCTACTCACAGGACGTCAAGCCCATCAACTGCTACAACACGCTGGGCGAGCACATCAACGAATACATCTACTTCAACACCGACCATCACTGGACGGGGCTGGGCGCGTACTACGCGTATCAGGCGTTCTGTGAACAGACGAACCAGACGCCGCTGAAGCTGACCGACTGTACCGAAAACAAGAAGGAAGGCTTCCTCGGCTCATTCTCCGACTGTGCCGATTCGCTCAAGCCCGATACCGTCTACTACTGGACCTTCCCCTACGCTACCCACGCGATGCGGCAGGAGGAAAGCGGTATGGAGCCGTATGAGATGAACGTCTACTATGAGCATATCGAAAACCCGAGCGGCTTATACAGCACCTTCATCTGCGGCGATTCATCGCTGTTCATCGAGTATAACGACGACAATAAGAACGGCAAAAAGATCGCCGTGGTCAAGGAAAGCTACGGCAACGCCTTCGTCCCGTACCTGACCTATAATTATGAAGAGGTACACGTCATCGACTCCCGGTACTTTGTCGGCAGTCTGAAGGACTATATGAAGGAAAACGGGATCACCGAGATCCTGTTCATCAACAACATCATGTCCGCCAATAACCCCTTTATGGTTGACGGCATCCGTGGAATCTTTTAGCGGGGGTGTGACGGAATGATAGGGAAAAAGGTAAGGGTAAACATTTACGGAATGCTGGCGGACGAGCTGTACTCCGGCTATGCCGACGCAGACTCGGTCAAGAACCACAGCGCTTATATCCTCTCGAAGAGACCTCCGAGAGATTTTATCTACGGCGTCGTGATCGCCGTCGCCGCCTTAAAGGGCGGCGATGAAAAGCTGATCGTCGCCCCGGAGGGCGAAATTCACTATGAGCCCGAGATTCGCGAAAGACTCAGCCACCTGCGCAATATCAGGGTGGAAAAGCTGAATTGTCTGTATGAAAAAAGCTGCGGCGCCATCGTCATCCACAAGAGCGGCGACCGCTGTAAGATCCTCCTCGTCAGGAACCACAACGGCAGGAACTACAGCTTCCCGAAAGGTCACGTCGAGCTGGGCGAGACCGAGGAAGAGACCGCCATCCGCGAGGTCAAGGAGGAGACCGGGCTCGATATCCGCATCATCCCCTCCTTCCGCGAGGTTGCGGACTACTGTCCCTTCGGCAAGATCCGCAAGCGCGTGGTGTTCTTCATGGCGCAGACCATGAGCGACCGGGTACATATCCAGGAGGAAGAGATCGACTCCTATATCTGGGTGAACCTCGAGGACGCGCACCATCGCTGTACCTATGACAACGACCTGCGCGTGATCCGCAAGGCACGGGAGAATATCGACAAGCTGAAATAGCGGGCGAATCCGAGGATACAAGCGAAACGTATTCCCGGGATCATCTTCACCATCGCCATTACACCGGCTGTCCCAAGGCAGCTATCGAAACTCAATATCACCACGACGCTCCGTTTGTTTTGCAGGCGGAGCGTTGCGGTATTACAAGCCATTGATACGAAAGGCATTTCCGCGCACCTGTATGATGCGGCATTCCCAAACGCAGCATCACACTAAGTATCAAGTATCATGAGGGAAAGTCCTTTGATTCCCGATACTTTGTTTTTGAAAAGAGGCAAGCTATGAAACG
This sequence comes from uncultured Ruminococcus sp., assembly GCA_902797825.1. Taxonomy (GTDB): domain Bacteria; phylum Bacillota; class Clostridia; order Oscillospirales; family Acutalibacteraceae; genus Ruminococcoides. The sequence continues at coordinate 6,442 of CADBUN010000077.1, forward strand.
AACTCTCTGTATCCTGCTGTCACTCGTCCTGCTGTGTTCGGCGTTCGGCGCCGTCCCTGCCGGCGCTCAGACACAGTCCGTCACCATCGAGCCGATCGACCTTCACCGCGAGGACTTCATCCGCGGGATGGACGTCTCCTCCGTGCTTTCGCTGGAGCGCTCCGGCGTGAAATACTACACCGCCGACGGCGCGGAGAAGGACCTCTTCCGCATCCTCGCCGACAACGGCGTCAACTACATCCGCGTGCGCGTATGGAACGATCCCTTTGACGCAAGCGGCAACGGCTACGGCGGCGGTAATAACGACGTCGCCGCCGCGGCTCAGATCGGTGCGAGAGCCGCCGCCTGCGGCATGAAGCTGTTGGTGGACTTTCATTACTCCGACTTTTGGGCGGATCCCGGCAAGCAAAAGGCGCCCAAGGCGTGGAGCGGCATGAGCCTCAGTCAAAAGCTGAACGCCGTGAGGGATTTTACCACCGCGTCCCTGCAAACCATCCGCGGCGCCGGCGCGGACATCGGCATGGTGCAGATCGGCAACGAGACCTCCAACGGGCTTGTCGGCGAGGACAGCTGGTGGAATATGTCACAGCTCTATAACGCCGGCAGCGCCGCCGTTCGAGCCTTTGATCCGTCTATCCTCGTCGCGATCCATTTCACGAATCCCGAAAAAACCGCCTACATGAAATCGCTGGCGGATTTCCTCAGCGACTATCATGTCGATTATGACGTATTCGCCCTGTCGTATTATCCCTACTGGCACGGCAGCCTAAGCAACCTGACCGAGGTGCTCGACTATGTCGCGGTCAATCATCATAAGCTCACCATGGTCGCGGAGACCTCCTACGCCTATACGCTCTTCGACAGTGACGGTCATCCCAACACCGTCAGCGCCTATGCCAACAACACGGGCAGCGACCTGCTGTGGGATTTTACCCCACAGGGACAGGCGGACGAGGTCAGAGCCGTCATGAACGCGGTCAACAACGTCAGCGATAACGCCGGTCTGGGCGTGTTCTACTGGGAGGGCGCGTGGATCACCGTCGGCGATACCACCGGGCTCAGCGGCAGCGCCTATGACAGCCGGCTGGCGGCGAACAAGGCGCTGTGGGAACGTGACGGCTCCGGCTGGGCGGCAAGCTACTGCGGCGAATACGATCCCGACGACGGCGGCAAGTGGTACGGCGGCTGCGCGGTCGATAACCAGGCGTTCTTTGCCTCCGACGGCAAGGCGCTGCCCTCGCTGCAGGTATTCGCGCAGGTCGCGGCAACGTCGTATCTGCTCGGCGATACCGACGGCGACGGCGAGGTGACCGTGATCGACGCCACCATGCTCCAGCGACATCTGGCACAGGTCAAATCGACCGGCTTCATCGAAGCGGTCGCCGACGTTGACAGCGACAGCGACATCACCATCCTTGACGCCACCCTCATCAAGCGATGGGTTGCCGGTTTATTCTGTCCCTACCCGATCGCCAAAAAGCGGATTGTTCCTTCCCCGGGCTCCTGAGAAGCCTGAAACCAAAATGAATATATATGCAAAAATTAACTAAATAGTCAAACCGAAAACAGCCGAAAGATTGTCAAAAATTTATCATTCTTTTCGGCTGTTTTTCCCGTTTTCAAGGCTTATCTGAAAAATATGTGAAAGATTTGAAATACCTGTTGACTATTTGTGAAAAACATATTATAATACCCATAAATATTCCGGTGATACATTTTCTTTCGAAATTACTCACTAATCCAAATGAAAGAGGGATATGTATGCTGACTAAAAGCGAAAAGCAAATTATGGACCTGCTGTGGAGCGTTGACGAACCGCTCTCATGCACACAAATCGTCGAACTTTCCGGGGACAAAACGTGGAAGGACAGCTATGTGCACTCGCTGATCAAATCGCTGATCAAGAAGGATATGGTTGAGATCGCCGCGCTGGAGTTGATTTCGCGCAGCTACGCGCGCAAGTTCTCTCCGAAGCTGGACAAGGAACAGTATTATCTGCGCGAGTATCTCGCGGAGAACCCGGAGAACAACATCGTCAAGCTGTTCGCGGCGTATGCGGACGGCTGTGAGAGCGCCGAAGAGATGCGACAGCTCGAAGGGATTATCCAACAGTGGAAAACATCACATAACGCATAAAGAAAAGAGGAGCGAAAGGCTCCTCTTTTTTGATGGATTGGGATACAGGATTTATTGCAGCCAGCCGAGGTTGGTATCGGTGGCGAGATTATCAATCGAATATACCGCCAGCACCCGGTCGATCCCCTCGTTCTTCACCAGCTCGCTGACCGGCGCGGTATAATAGCGCAGGTCTACCATCACGATCTCGCTGAAATGATCGGCGAGGAAGGGCACGAGCGAATGGGCGAAGCTGTCCTTGATGACCAACAGCTTCTCGTCAGAGGAAGCGGCGGTATTTTTGATCACGGTATAGGGATGGTTGCCGTCGAGGAAGATCGGATACTTGTCGTCCTCTTCGAGATGCTTCAAATAGAACATATCCTGCTGCTGTGTAACCTCGCCGTCGGTGATCGTCGTCACGACGGCGCTGTCGTTCGACGGATTATCCCAGACCTCGACGGAATCGGGCTTTGTCATCCAGAAGCCCGAGGACGAATAGGTGGTGCCGTAAAAGCCGGGGTAGGCGGTGATGTGGTAGGCGCTCTGCTCCTGCGGCGTATAGCCGAGCTGACCGGCGAGCGCGCGGTAGGCGGTATAGGCGCCGTAGGTGGTCCAGTGGTGATCGGTCTTGTAATAGAGCTGATGCCCGGCGGCGTATTCATCCTTGAACAGCGTGCGAATATCCACAAAATCCGCCGACGGCAGCGCTGCCTTGATGTTCTCAAACGCAACGTCATCGCGGTACTCCCGATGGACAGAGGGCAGAATATCCGCGCAGACATAGCCCGTCGAGGGCGCGATCAGCACCGTCGTTTTGACGGGGCATTTCTCGGCGAATTCTTCGATGAAGCCGATGTTGCGGTCAAGCCCCGACAGATCCTCGGGATCGTTGACGAGGTAGCCGTCCCGACAGAGATAGATGCCGGTGGAGCCGTTGTTGCCGATGGCGTAGTTATAGTAGGAGGACAGCCCTACCCAGAAGTTGCGCCCCGCGGTCTGATCGGAGAGGAATTTTTCGAAATCCTTCCCGAAATCGCCGGAGGCCAGCCGACTGAACGAAAAGGCAGGCGCCTGCTGGAGATAGCGCTTCTCGGAGGAGCTGTATTCTTTTTTCGGCAACACGATAAACAACACCATCATCACGACGATGAAGCCGACAAAGAGGATCGCCGGGAGGTGCTTGTAGACCTTTTTCAAATGATCAGCTCCTTTCTGAGGAATGAGGAAATACGGCGTAATACTAATCCTTAATAAAAACCTTTATCATCTATTGCGATAAATTCCGCATAGCTTTGTTGAGCTCCTTGATATACGACAGTATGCC
>CADBUN010000078.1 GCA_902797825.1 uncultured Ruminococcus sp.
AAATGTATAACTCATCGTTTCATCACCGTATACATTATACCACAGCAATTTCAGCTTTTAAAGTGTTTTATTGAATAATAGTATTAGTCCTGTCTAATGTGTTCGATAAAAGAAACCTGCCATTCTGCGGACGACCATTGGTCATCCCTACAAATAAACTAAAAATAAAATATCTCTTCAAACTTCTTATCCAGCGCGATACACAGGATCAGCGCCAGCTTCGCGGTCGGATTGAACTGCCCCGTTTCGATCGAGCTGATGGTATTGCGTGAAACGCCTACCATCTTGGCAAGCTCCGCCTGCGAGAGCTTCTTTTCCTTGCGAATCGCGGCAAGGTTATTCCTCAATATTAATTCGTTATCCATCATTTAGCCACTCCGCAAAGCTGAAGAATCCATAATACGAGCATCATCAGCGCAAGCAATCCCCAAAGGATCGCGACAAACAGCTCATGTCGCTTGCGCAGCTTGATGTATTTAGTCAAAAATGCGACAAATGCCATCGTGAACAGGACAAAGTCCATACCGCGGTTGACGTATCCGAGTACGAAACCGTTGACCAGATCGACGATGATCACCAGAATCACCGCGACAAAATATGCCGCGCGCGTACCGCTCTTCTGTGCCTCAATGTCGGCATAATCCTTGCCGCTGTTCTCCGCCTGCGCTTTCTTTAAGATATCTTCCCTATTCATCTTCGCATCTCCTTTTCATCGTCATTGCGAGGGAGCTTGTGACCGTGGCAATCTCAACCGCAACGATCGCGTTTTGACAAGTTTACTTGTCATCTTTGATGATACAATCATACCACTGTCAAGTTTACTTGTCAAGTGTTTTTGCAAAGTTTTCTTGTCATTTTTTCTGATTGCCCGATACTTTCTTCTTGTGCCTTCACGGAGCCTATGCTATAATAATGACAACACCTGTACAGAAAGGTTGATTGGATGAAACGCTTTTTGTCTCTTTTGCTGCTGTTCGCGCTGTTATCCGCTTTGCTGTGTCTCCCGGCGTCGGCTGCATCCACCGACGCGCCGCCGGTCGCGAAGATCGAGATCACGACCGATCAAGGCAACGGAACGGCGCTTTTGAAGGCGGACGGCTACGTCGGCGCGCATATCACGATCACCGATACCGACGGCGCCGTAACGGACGACGCGATCTCGATCAAGGTACGCGGCAACAGCACCGCGATCGACTCGATCCCCAAAAAAGCATATAACATCAAATTCGGCAAGAAAACCGAGGTGCTCGGCATGGGCAAGGGTAAGAAATGGGCGCTGCTCGCCAACTGCTTTGATCCCACCCTGCTGCGCAATTATCTCACCTTTGACATGGCACGGGAGCTGGAGCTCCCCTATACCTCAGAGCAGCGCTTCGCCGAGCTGTGGCTCGACGGCGCCTACCGCGGCTGCTACACGGTGTATGAGCCGGTGCAGGAGGGCTCGGATCGCGTCGATATCGACATCAAAAGCAACGACGGCAAAAAGGACTTTTTGCTCGAATATGAGGCGAGCCGCACAGAGGACGACGTGACCTATCTCTCCGTCGGCGGACTGCGCTTTGCGATGGCCGATCCGGACGAGCCCACCGAGGAACAGGTCGCCTACACAACCGCCGTCATGACAGACGTCATCAACACCATTTGGAACGGCACCGAGGAACAGATTCGCGAAAAGATCGACGTCGATTCCTTCGCCGCGTTCTACCTGCTCAACGAATTCGTCAAAACCGCCGATTTCGGGCTGAGCTCCGTTTTCTTCTTCTACAAGGACGGCGTCCTGTATGCCGGACCGCCGTGGGACTATGACCTCTCGCTGGGCAACCTCAACGCCGATCTGAATTCCGCCTCGGCAAAGGAAGCGAGCCGTACCGACGGCATCATGCAAAGCGACAAGAATCTCTATCGCTGGCTGTACAACAAGGAATGGTTCCGCAACGAGATCAAGCGCGTCTACGCACAGCACTATCCTGCTTTCGCGGACATCGGCGCGGACGGCGGCAGGCTCGACGCCCTGCGCGGCGAGCATCAGGCGCTGTTTGACCGCAACTTCGGCGTATGGAACGTCGGCAGATGGTGGCTGAACTACCAGAAGGTTCCCTACAAAACCTATGACGAAAACTATCGGTTCCTCAAAACATGGTGCGCCGACCGCAACAGCTGGCTGACGACGCACTGGGGGCTGTACCGCTACGAATACCTGCTCGGTGACGCCGACGGCAGCGGCGAGGTCGATATCGTTGACGCGACAACGATCCAGCGCGTGCTCTCCGATTTGCAGGAGGATTACGACGGCAGGATCGCCCTGCGCGGCACGCTGACGGGTGAGGCGCTCGCGATCACCGACGCCTCCGCCATCCAGCGCTATACCGCGCTGATGGGGATCGAATATCCCATCGACGAACCGCGTGCCGCCATGCTGTTTGACTGAGCTAAGCAGTTAAAGTCGGATAATAATGACGCAAAAACGCCCCGTTTCGACAAACGGGGCGTTAACTGTATGGATGATGGGATTATTCGTCAGCCTTCGCCGCCTCGA
>CADBUN010000079.1 GCA_902797825.1 uncultured Ruminococcus sp.
ACTGAACCAAAATCGCAGATTTTGAGCCAAAACTCTGTTTTGGCAAAACGCCGACGGCGTGTCGGCGTTTATTCAGCAGACATTATAGTAAAAGAAAAACGGAGGTAAAAATGATGTTAGGCAATTTCAGTTATCATAATCCCACCAAGCTCTATTTCGGCGATCAGGCGCTGGGTTATCTGAACGAAGAGCTCCCGAAGTACGGCGAGACGGTTCAGCTCATCTACGGCGGCGGCTCGATCAAGAAAAGCGGTCTCTATGACGAGATCCTCGCGATCCTCAAACAGAACGGCAAGACCGTGGTCGAGGACGCCGGGGTAATGCCCAACCCGACGGTCGAGAAGCTGCGCGAGGGTGTTCGACTCGCCCGTGAGAACAAGGTCGATTTTCTGCTCGCCGTGGGCGGCGGCTCGTGCTGTGACTATGCGAAGGCGGTCTCTGTCTCGGTTCACTGTGACGACGATCCGTGGGATAAATATTATATCCGCTTTGAGGAGCCCGACTGTGAGATCGTGCCCGTCGGCTGTGTGCTGACGATGGCAGGCACCGGCTCTGAGATGAACGGCGGCGCGGTCATCACCAATCATGAACAAAAGCTCAAGATCGGTCATGTGTTTAGCGACGAGGTGATGCCGAAGTTCTCGATCCTGAACCCGAAGTATACCATGACGCTCCCCAAGCGCCAGATGGTCGCCGGCATCTATGATATCTTCAACCATATCTGTGAACAGTATTTCTCCGGCGAGGATGACAACACCAGCGATTATCTCGCCGAGGCGCTGATGAAGTCGGTGGTACACAGCTCCCTGATCGCGGTCAAAAACCCCGAGGATTATGAGGCGCGTTCCAACATCATGTGGACGGCGACCTGGGCGCTCAACACCCTGATCTCGCGCGGCAAATCCACCGACTGGATGGTGCATATGATCGGTCAGTCGGTCGGCGCTTATACCGACGCGACGCACGGCATGACGCTCGCCGCGGTCTCGCTGCCCTACTACCGCATGATCATGCCCTATGGGCTCGCGAAATTCAAGCGCTTCGCCACCGAGGTCTGGGGTGTATCTGCCGACGGCAAGACCGACGAACAGGTTGCCGAAGAAGGGCTCCGGGCGCTGGAGGGCTGGATGAAGCAGCTCGGCGTCACCCTGTCGATCGGCGAGCTGGGCGCGACCGAGGAGATGCTCGAGGGCATCGCCGAGGGAACGATCATCCTTGACGGCGGCTATAAAACGCTGACGAAGGAAGAGGTCATTCAGGTGCTCAGAGAGAGCCTTTAAACCAAAGAGATAAACGGAACAGGCGCACGTCCGAGTCGGGCGTGCGCCTGTTCTGTACCGGTTTCTCCAAACATCCAAAAACAGCGTGCGCTTTCGTGAAAGGAACGCGCACGCTGCTGTTTATTCGGATGATGTGATCGTCAGGAGATTTCCTCCGTCTTGTAGATGAACTTGACCTCGCCGTCCATCTTGTCCGTCAAGCCGGAGTAGGACTTGTAGTTCTGCGCTACCTTGATCGTCGCCTTCAGGCGCTCGGCAAGGTTGCCGACGTTATCCTTTAACAGAGAGGTGATCTTGCTGATACCCTCCTCGTTGAATTTCTTCAAGCCGTCGCTGAGCTGCATGGAGCCGTCGCGCAGCTGGCTGACGCCGTCTACCAGCGCCGGGACGCCGTCCTTGAGGGTGAGGATGCCGTCCTTAAGAGCGTCGGCACCTTCGCTGAGCTGTTCGGTACCTTCCTCCAGCGCGGACGCGCCCTCCTTGAGCTTGGCGCTGCCGATCTTGATCTGCGTCGTGCCGCTGTAGAGCTGATCGGCGCCGTCGGAGGCGGAGCCGACACCGTCGGTATAGGTCTTTAAGCCGTCGTGGAAGGTGTTGTAGCTGTCGAGCTGTGCTTTGAGGGAAAGGATGCTTTCTCTGCCTGCCTTCGCCTTTGCCAGCGCGTCGGAGATCGCCTTTTTCACCTCGTCGCTCTGCAGGTTCTCGGCGATCAGGGCTTGGAGCTTGGCTTCGGTATTTTCGGCGATCGCCTTTTGAGCGGCCTCACCCTGCAGGTTCTGTTCGGTGAGCGTGTCGATCGTCGCGGCGACCTCATCGGTGGCGAGCTGCGCTTCGATCGCGCCGCTGACCTGTTCCTGTGTCGCTTCATCGACGAGACCTGCCGCCACGGCGTTGTTGTAATCCTCGACGCTGTAGCCCATCGCCTGCAGCACGGCGGCGGTGACCTGTGCGCGCACGCCGGTCTCGACCTCAGCCTTAACGTTCTGTCTGACCGCGTCGGTGACGGCGGCGGTCACGGCGGCGCGGTTTGCTTCTACCGCGGCGGTGACCTTTTCACGGGCGGCGGCTTCTGCCTGCGCCTTAACCTTTTCGTCGGAGAGGCTGTCAACCAATCCGCCGAGAACCTTCGCATAGTTATCCGCTGTCAGCTCGGGCACGCTGAGTCCGGCTTCCCTGAGCGATTGTTGAGCGGTTTTCAGAATGCTCGAGAAGGTCAGGTCGCTGCCTTGGTTCAGCGCGTCGGAGTTGCTGTCGAGCGTAGCCAGACCGCTGCTGAGATTCATCGCGCCCAAATCCAGGGTGATGGTGCCGTCGCTGAGCTCTTTTGTGCCGTTGCTGAGCTGCTTTGCGCCGTCGTTGACCTGCTCGGCGCCGTCGCTGAGCTGTTCGGCGCCGGCATAAAGCACCTCGACGCCCTCGCTGAGCGTACCGGATTTTTCGAGCAGGGTGTTGAGTCCCGTATACAGCTGTGAGGAGCCGTCGATCAGGGCGCTCATGGCGCTTTCAAGACTTTTCAGAGAATCCTTTAAGGAGTCGAGGCTGTCCAGATCGTCGGGGTTGACCTCGTTTGCCAGCCCGTTCGAGGCGATCGTGACCGTGGTGCCCAGCTCAAAGTCCTTAACGTCTGCGGTTACCTCGAAGGAGGACGGGATATCGACCTCCTTGCGCGTCAGTCCCAGGTCATGCTGTAAGCCCGGGAAGGCGATTCCTGCCAGGATGATGCGGTCGCCGTCAGAGATCACCTTGCCGTTTGTCACGGAAACATGGCTGAACTTCTCGCCGTCGAGGATCATGCCGGACATCATCAGGAAGGGGACGTAGATGCGCTCGTCCTTCCCGTCGATCTTGACGGTCTCATAGGCGTTGTTGACATAGTCAAAGCGGATGGTGACCTTGCCGCTCTTGCCGGCGAGCTCCTTGGGGGTGATCACCCTTCCGTCGAGTGAATAGGTAACCTTCAGATCGACCGGCAGCGGCTCCTTGCCCGTACCGCGGAGGTACAGATCCTCGCCGTTTGCCTCCCATACGCGCATATTGTCGCTGTTCAGCGTATAGGACGCGTCGGTCTTGACGTTTTCGATATCGGTTAAGGTGCTCAGGTCGGTGATCGTGTCGGCGCCCTTGTTGTTCTTGATCCAATCGCTGACGATGATCTTATCGACCGATCCGTCCGCCTTCGCCATGACATAGACGGTTTCGTCCTTGAACAGCTCCGCCTCATCGGGCGTTGCCTTCTCCTTGTCGCCCAGGCTGACGCCCTTGAGCGAAAGGGCGAACACGCCGACCAGCGACATGGAAAGCACGATCGTCAGGCTCAGCGCCACGGACATCAGTTTAATCAATCGTTTCATAGTATCTCTCCGTTCTGTATGATAAATGACACATTATAGATGACAGCAGTGATTGTGAAGCCCTTTGACACGCGTGTCGGGCTAAAAGGGTTGAATACCTTATTTCCTGACGCATCGCTTCATGCCCCAGGTCGTCAGGCAAACGGGCTTGTCACACAGGATCAGCAGCGCCGGCAGGATGAAGATGACAAGCAGCATGCTGATGACCGCGCCGCGCGCCAGCAGCATACACATCGAGCTGATAATGTCGATATCCGAGTACAGCGCGACGCCGAAGGTGGCGGCGAACAGCCCCGTTCCGCTGACCAGGATCGAGGGGATCGAGGCGGACAGCGTCGTTTTCATCGACTCCTTCTTATCCTTGCCGCTCAGGCGTTCCGCTTTATAGCGCGTGGTCATCAGGATCGCGTAGTCAACCGTCGCGCCCAGCTGGATAGTGCTGATACAGATCGGCGCGATAAACGGCAGTGACTGACCGAAATAATGCGGCAGACCGAGGTTGATGAAGATACCCAGCTCGATGACCGCGATCAGGATGAACGGCAGGCTGATGCTGCGCTCGACCAGCGCGATGATGACGAAGATCGCGATGATCGAGATCAGGTTGACGACCTCAAAGTCGCGTCCCGTGGTGTCGATCATATCCTTCATGCACGGCGCCTCGCCGATGAGCATCGCGGAGGGATCGTAGCGGTGGAGGATGTCGTTCAGGCTGTCGATCTGCGCGCCGACCGCGTCGCTCGCGCTGTGGTATCGGCTGTTGATCAGCATCAGCGAGTATTTGTCGTTTTCCAGAATGCTTCGGATATGGTCGGGCAGGATATCCTCGGGGACGGTCGAGCCCAAAAGACTCTCGAGCCCGAGAACCTCCTTGACGCCGTCTACCTCTTTCATTTCGGCGATCATCTTTTTGACCGCCTTTTTATCTAACGAGGCGTCCATCAGCACCATATGGGTAGAGCTGATGTCATAGTCCTCGCTGAGCTTGGTGTTGGCGATGACGAATTCCATATCCTGCGGCAGACATTCCGCCATGTCATAGTAGACCTCGCTGTTGGTCTTGGCGTAGCCGTAGATAAACGGCGGCAAAAGCAGGACGAAGATCACCAAAAAGACGGGGAAGATCTTCACGATGCCGTCCGAGAGCTTTGTCATATCGGGGATCAGCGAGCGGTGGCTCAGCTTTGACAGCGGCTTGTCGAGGATCAGGATCAGCGCCGGCAGTACCGTGATACAGCCGATTACGCCGAACAACACGCCCTTTGCCATGACGATACCGAGGTCGCGCCCCAGTGTAAAGGTCATGAAGCACAGCGCGATGAAGCCCGCGATCGTCGTGACGGACGAGCCGATGACGGACAGGAAGGTTTGGTGGATCGCG
>CADBUN010000080.1 GCA_902797825.1 uncultured Ruminococcus sp.
AGGCGCAAAATCTCACTGATTAAGCCATTAACGACAAGGGGATTGCCACGGCTCTGAAGAGCCTCGCAATGACGGCTATACTTTTTCAACGCGCTGAAGCCCTGCATCACGCAGGGCTCCATATTGATCTTAATGATTCATGATTCTCGCGAAGAGCGAGCTTACGGACGATAGTAGGTATGCGTCCAGCCGGTGCCGTAGAAGCTCGAGGTGAAGCGGTTCGCTTCCTTGTTGATACAGCGGACGGTATAGGTATAGGTCACGCCGGGCTTGGCGTCGGTATGGACGAAGGAGGTGGAGGTGGTATCGCCCAGTCTGGTCCAGGAGCCGTTCTTCTTGTAATAGACGCGATATTTCTCCGCTCCGGTGATCGCGCCCCACTTGATGCGGGTACCGGTCGAATAGTTCGTGAAGCCGGTGATACGCGGCGTACCCAGGTAACGCATATGGTTCCAGCCGGTGTTGTTATAGGAGCTGGTAAAGGCATTGGCTGCGTTGTTCAGGCATCTGACGGTATAGGTTCTGGTCACGCCGACGGGAGCGGTTCGGTCGATGAAGCTCGTGCTCTTGGTGTCGCCCAGCCTGGTCCATGTGTTGCCGTTCTTGTAGAATACGCGGTACTTCTCCGCGTAGGAAACCGCGTTCCACTTGACGGTGGTACCGGAGACAGAATCCGTGAAGCCGGTGATCGACGGGGTACCCAGATAGTTGGTATGCGTCCAGCCGGTATTGTTATACGCGCTGAGGAACTTGCTGCCGTCGGACTTGAGGCAGCGGACGGTATAGAGATAGGTTCTGCCGAAAACAGCGTCCTTGTGGGTGAAGGAGGTCGTCGTGGTATCGCCCAGCCCTCTCCAGTTGTTGCCGTCCTTATAGAATACGCGGTACTTCTTCGCGTTCGGCACCGCGCTGATGGTGAATTTGACGCCTGCCGAGGTGCTGACGATGCCGGTGAGCCTCGGCGTCGCCATGTTATAGGTATAGCGGTAACCGTTCGGCTCAAAATCGCTGGTAAAAAAATTTCCGGCAGCATTGAGACAGCGGACGGTGAAGGTATAGGTCGCGCCCGAGTTGACGCTGGGGTTGATGACATAGGTGTTGGTGGTATCATACATCCTGGTCCAGCCGTTGGCGCCCTTGTAGAACACGCGGTATTTGACCGCGCCGGGAACCGCGCCCCAGTTGATCTTGACGCCGCTGTCAAGGCTTTCGCAACTGCTGATGCGCGGCGTAGCGAGACCGGTGACCGTAATATTCAGGGTGATGTTGTGATAGAAATATTTGCCGTTTTCGAGATATACGGTGCGGCAAACGATGCGTCTTTTACCGACGTTCAGACCTGTGATGGTATACTTTCCGCTGTGGTTGGTATTCTTGACAATCGAAACGCTGCAGCTGCCGGTTCCCTCATAAACGGCATAGTTCGAATACTGATACTGGAACATATAGGTCAGGTAAGAATAGCCGTTCCAGCGTCTTACGCCGAACTCATAAGCCACCGTATCGCCGGAAGCTACCGTGATGGAATGAGTAGAATTCAGGGTATTGGTAGTGGTGGTGGCGCCTACGTCGGCGAGATCCGCCTGAGCGCCTTCCCCGGCGAGATCGGTCACGGCGCCTTCTTCGGCGATGTCGGCTTCCGCGCCGGTATCGGCAAGCTCCGCTTCCTCTTTAACGATCGGCTGCTCGTCCTCCGGCTCAGCCTCGGGCTGTATCTCAGAGACTTTTTCTGCCGTCACCGCGGCGTCCTCCGCCTCCGCCGCCGGGATCGCCGGTACCAGTACCGCGAGCATGAGCAGTAAGGCTAATACGAGAGATAACGCTTTCATTGTCCTTTTCCTCATGATTTTTCCTCCTCTTTTTGAAATAGTATCAAAAGTACTGCTAATATCATAACAATGATGAAGAAAAACAATAATCGAATTTAGAATAAAAAGCAAAAAGAACAGAGAAAAACCCAAGGTGTTTTTGTGCAATATAACGGAACCCTGGCTGTTTATCGGCAAGAAATCGTGCGCGCCAAGCGCGCATTTCGCATCACCATCGCTCGTTGCCGCACAGCGGCAAACTGATACTAATCTTTTTTGCTTTACGGAAACGAGCAGTTTCCTGTCAAGCAAAAAAATAAGGCGGCTCGCGGCCGCCTTCTTAGGATTCTGATCAGGTGTTTGATTCGATATAGCTGACAAGATCGCCTACGGTACGAATGTTTTCGATCTCTTCGTCGGGTATCTCGATCTCAAACTCATCCTCGATGGACATGAGCAGATCTACAACATCAAGAGAATCCGCGCCTAAGTCTTCCTGCAGATCGGTATCGTTCTTCAAAGAATCCTCTTCCACGTCAAACTGCTCGGCAAGGATAACCTTAATCTTTTCTAATACCATTGTGTCTCCTCCTAAATGAATATGCGTGTACGGTCAAGCGTCTTAAACACACTTGTCAACATCATATTATTAGTATTATCGCGCTTTGTCAATAATTATGTCAAATTTTTAACCGTTATTGCCGTCATGGAATTATGAACCATACATTTAGTACAAAATCTGACAGGTTGTAACAATACTTTGGGTTCATCGGCAAACGCCGCGGCGCCTGTGCTCATACTATTTTTCAATGGAAATCAGTCTGATTAGCATATCGGGTTTATATTGAAAATTAGTATCAAACGTCAATGCCGCTCTGGGTTTTCAGGAAGCCCATGACCTGATCCCGGATGACCGCCGCGCCGCCGGCGCTGTCGCTCTCGATATTCAGCGGCAGGATCGGATCATGAACGGACAGCCGCAGCAGGAACCAGCCGTCGCCGTTTTCCTTGTCAAAGCTCACGCGGATGCCCTCGCGGTTATCGGGCGCGATCTGCCAGCCGTCCGCCGCTTCGGCATAAGAGGTCAGCGCGTCGATCACCCGCTGTCCGGTCGCCCTGAAATCCTTGTCGGTAATCTTGATACGGATCTCCTGCGCCTCGACAGGCTCCTTCAAGTCGGCGAGCAGGCTCTCGAGCGTCTCGCCGCGCTGTCTTAGCTGCGCCGCCTTGATGATGATCTTGGTACACAGGTACGCGCCGTCGTCGAGGTAATAGTTCTCCTCCATCGCCGCATGACCGGAGGTCTCGATCGCGAGCGGCGCGGCGATACCCTGCGCCTTGAGCTCGATCGCCTTGTTGATTACGTTTTTATAGCCGCGGCGATAGCGATAGTGCTTGCCGCCCAGGTGCTTTTCGATGAATTCGTTGAGTCCCGTAGAGGTGATGGAGTCGGTGACGATGGTGCCGCCGGGATGACGCTCCAGCGCGAGTACGGAAGCCAGCGCCACCAGCCGGTTGCGGTTGATCTCCTTGCCGAAGCGGTCTACCGCGCCGCCGCGGTCTACATCGGTATCGAAGATTACGCCGAGGTCCGCGCCGCTCTCCAGCACCGCCTCACAGATAGACGCCATCGCGTTAGCGTCCTCAGGGTTGGGGACATGGTTCGGGAACATCCCGTCGGGCTCGAGATACCGCGAGCCGCTCGTATCCGCGCCCAGCGGCTCCAGCACGCGATCGGCATAAAAGCCGCCCGCGCCGTTACCGGCGTCCACCACGATATGGAAGCCCGCCAGCGGATGCTCATAGTCCCCGGCGTTCACCTCACGCTGAATCAGCGCGCGCAGATGCGCCGCGTAATTCTCCATATAATTGACCGGTGAAACCACGCCGCCGACGACAGGCGCCGGCTGATCGCCGTCCTGTGCATACTGCAGGATCGCCTCGATATCGGCGCTGTCCAAGCCGCCGCCGCGGGTAAAGAACTTCAGCCCGTTGCGGTTGAAGGGATGGTGCGAGGCGGTGATCTGTACCGCCGCGTCACAGCCCAAGTCGATCGTCGTCATGAACATCGAGGGCGTAGACGCCAGACCGCAGTCATAGACCTTCACGCCTGCGCGCGCCAGACGGCGCATCACGATATCGGCGATATGCTCGCCCGAGATCCGACAGTCGCGCCCGACGGACACCGTCAGGGAGGAAGAAGGCTTGCCGGTCTTTTCCTCCGCCCACAGGATGAAGCCGTCCGCCATGGAAGAGAGGATATCGTCGGTCAGGTTCATCGGCTCTCCGGCAACGCCGTCAACCGCGACGCCGCGGATATCCGTTCCGCTTTTGAATCGTTTATACGTATCGTTTAACATATCTGCCTCCGCAATGTTTTTTTACCCTGTTATTCTACCAAATTACCGACGCTAACGCAAGGGGTAACGACAGAATCCGCCGCCAACCGCCCGGTTCACGAGGGACGGTCGCCCTTCCACAGCCCGTCCGGAATCATCCCGACCGCGCCAATATGATAACGAGAACGCCGTGTTACAGATAAACCTCCCATCAAATCGGCATAAAAAGCCGCTCATAAACGGCATTTCGGGTTCAAAAAAGCTTTTTTGGGGAAAATCACAGGAAACGCCGCCCAAGTCGAAATGAAATAGGAAAACTACACAGAATTCCTGACAAATTTTCGTTTCCGGTCCACAATCTTTGTCAGATTAATTGTGCATTCTATACAGTTTTTATTCAACCGAATTATTAAAGATCATCACGCTTTTAGCAGCTTGCACAAAGAAATTATCATTTTGTTGTTGACATTCACGAAAAACAGGCTATAATATAACGTGTCAAGACAAAGTCCGCTTGACAACCGCGCCGTGCGGCCAAGACGGCTCGGTAATTTAGGAGATACCGCGTAGACGGTATACAAGCCAAATGGGAAATGGCAGCACGAAAAAGCAGAAAAAGGAGGGCTGATGATGACCTCTGTCATGAGTTTACACGACATTGACGTTTCTGAGTTCTTGAACGTGCTTGACAGTTGCGAAGGCAACGTTTATCTTGTCACTCCCGAGGGAGACAAGATGAATCTGAAAAGTAAGCTCAGCCAGCTGCTTGGGCTGACGAAGCTGATCAACGGCGGCAAGATCACCGAGGCTTATATCCTCTGTGACAATCCTGCCGACGAAAGCAGACTTTTCAGACTGAATATGTTCGGCGACGCCGTACATTCCGCGTAAGCACTCGGTTTACGCAAAGAAACAGAAACCACCTCAGCTTCACCGTGCTTCGATCGAAGCGGCGGTGTTGCAAACCAAAATCGCTAATCACTACTTTTTTCATGTTAATTTAAATCCTAAAGCAAAAGGGGCGTTCCTTCGGGAGCGCCTCTTTTGCGTCTCCGGACAGCGGCGCTCAGCCTGAAAGGGCTTTCGGCGTCAGGATGACAAAACACCGCACGTATAACCTGCCCTGATCTGACATATACTACACTATATCACTAAAGGAGTAATATGATGTCAATCAGTATCAACCGGGAAAAACTCAAAACCTATGCGTTTTCCATCCTTGTACCGCTGCTGCTGGGCGCGGCGATCGGGCTCTTGACCTCTAACTCGATGGAAAACTATGACCACCTGATCAAGCCGGCGCTCGCGCCGCCGCCGATCCTCTTCCCCATCGCGTGGAGCATCCTGTATGCTTTGATGGGCTATTCGCACGGCAGGCTCAAGTGGATGCGTCTCGACACGCCGGATACCGAGATCATCTACTATGCCCAGCTCATCGTCAACCTGCTGTGGCCGATTCTGTTCTTTATGCTCGACTGGCGGCTGTTTGCCTTCGCGTGGATCGTCCTGCTGGATTTTTTGGTCATCACCATGACGCGCCGCTTCTACCGCAAGGACAAAACCGCAGGTCTCCTGCAAATCCCCTACTGCCTGTGGCTGATCTTCGCGAGCTACCTGAACCTCGCGACGTATCTTTTGAATCAATAAACCAAATCTGTCAACCCCCAAGAGGCGGCTGCCGCAATGCGTTTTGCGACAGCCCCTCTTTTTTCTTTACAGCAACCGGCGCGTTTCCGTAAAGAAAAAGATTGGTCTGCCTACTCCGCGACAACGAGCGACGGCGATGTAATACTAAGTAGCAATAAAAAGCTTTAAAAAGATATTAGCGGAGAATTTCGCAGAACAAGGCGGAGGGCGCAGGCAGGCTGGCG
>CADBUN010000081.1 GCA_902797825.1 uncultured Ruminococcus sp.
CGTCAAGAATATCCAGATGGATGCAGATGCAACAAAACCGGTCGATGTCTACTGGTATGTGATCAACAATTCACCCACGACCGCGCTTTCTTATACGATCGACGAAGTCTATATCAGCAACTGATCGTTGTGAGGATACTTGACTTTTCAAGTGAATAAAATTATCAAAAAGGGTTGTTTTTACAGCCCTTTTTTATTATACTGAATACATACGCGGCTGGGAATTGATTTCCGATGCTATCCAAATTCCCGCAATGGATGTTAATGGGTTTTATCAGATATTGGTATGACATTCGTATCACTACGATAAGCACGAGGAGTCTATGAAAAAGCTTAAGCAAACAATTACAGATAAACTGGGCGAAAAGAAAACCGCCACACTAAAAAAGGTATTGAAGGTCGGGCGAATCGTCAAGAACATCGTCTGTTGGATACTCATCGCGGTGCTGACCGTAGCGGTAATCATCTTTATGTTCAACAAGGTGTCCGGCGAAACCCCGAAGGTTTTCGGGTATTCTCTTCATCGTATCATATCCGGCAGTATGGTTCCCGAGCTGGCGATCGGCGACGTGATTATCAGCAAGGAGGTTAAGTCTCCGTCCGAGATCGGGATAGGCGATATCATCACCTTTCAGGGCGACCGACGGTTTGAGAATCAAAAGGTGACTCACCGCGTTCTGGTCGCTCCGTATGACGACGGCAGAGGGAATACCGTCCTTGTGACCAAGGGCGACGCGAACGAAACGGATGACGGTGAGATCAGCTTCTCCGACGTCGAGTCGAAGTATCTGACAAAGTTTTCCTTCCTGAAAAGTATCTATAATTTCTTCTTCTCGCCGTGGGGCCTGCTCATCTTCATCTTCCTGCTGTTGCTGATTTTCTTTGACGAGATTTTGAATATCATCAGGCTCACCGTCGGCGCGGAGGATCATGAGGAACTGCCGAACGAAGTGATTGTCACAAAGATTTTGGAGGAGAAAAAGGCGGCTCAAGCGAAAGAGCCTGACGATTCGGGCGAGGGCTCTGTTCAGGAGGAGAATAGCAAATCGGAAGCCTCTGTAGATCCGGAAACTCAACCGTCAGAATCTCATACAGATGAGGAGAATACCGAACCGGAAGCTTCTACAGAATCGGAAAATCAACCGGATGATGAGTAAATTATTTTTCTTTTTCGGAATATAGGATGGACGTTTCTCTCTTAAAACCTCAAAACAAATACAAGCCCACTCATAGATGGATGGAGGTGCCCGGGTGTTCAAAAAGATTCTTAACGTATTATCGGTCGTTTTTTTGATCATCGTCGTTATTATCGTGATCTTTTCGCTGACGACGCGCATCATGGGCAACACGCCGTCCCTGTTCGGCTATTACATGTTTCGGGTATCCTCCGATTCGATGGAGCCTACCTTAATGGTCGGGGACGTGATCCTGTCGAAGGCTGTCGATGCCGACGAGATCAAGAAGGATGACATCATCACCTATCAGTCAAAGGATGGCTCAATGTATGGGCGAGAAGTGACGCATCGCGTCGTCCTCGAGCCGGAGGAGAAAAACGGAACCTATCATTATCAGACGCAGGGGGATGCCTCGGGCGCGCCGTTGGATAAGCCGATTACCTATGAACAGGTACGGGGGAAATATATCCGCAAGCTGACCTTGATCGGCAAGATATTCGGCTTCATCAGTAAACCGGTCGGGGTGGCGGTGTTCATCGGCGTCATCGTCGTATTATTCGGCTATGAGCTGATCTCGCTGCTGGTTTCGTACCGAAAAATCGACGAGGCGGATATTGAGGCGTCCGTGGAGAAAAAGACAGCCAAGGATAAAAACAAAAAAGAATGACATGATATGAAAAGAGACGCTGTTCGGTAAGGATAGCGTTTTTCTTTTTCGGAATTATATGTTGACCAAAACAGAAAAAATGTTCGATATGCGGTTAAAATCTGTTTATATTTCTTGCATTCACCCATAATTTGTGGTAGAATCCATATATAATGGCTACATATAGGGTTTTGTGTCCTGTTCTATATGACAGCGTTCACCGAAGGGTGAAGGCAATGGGGAATAGAAGGACAGAATCTTGATTCCGGAATCATGATTTGAGTACGCAATTGCGGCGGTAGACTTTTCGTCGATATAGGCAAAACGGCGAAAAGCCGCAAGCAAGCTGTGTGTTCATACGAATCCATTTTTCAAGGCTTCAGCCGTCAGGCATAAAGGAATCGGTAGCAACCGAAATCGTTTCATCAAAGAGGGGTTGATGACGGATGCAGAAAGCAGATCACAGCGGTCACCGCGCGCGTATGAAAAAGAAGCTCGCCGAACAAGGGCTGGATGCTTTTGAGCCGCATGAGGTGCTGGAGATCATGCTGTACTATGCGATCCCTCAGCGCAACACGAATGATATCGCCAAAAACCTGATCGATCGATTCGGTTCATTCTCGGCGGTGCTGGACGCCCCTGCCGAAGCGCTGCGCAGGGCGGGGCTGACCGATCATCAGATCCTGTATTTGAAGATGGTCCCCGATATTACCCGGATGTATCTGGTTGATAAGTACCACAATCCGCGTAAGGTCATGGATTACGAGCACATCTCCTCGTATATTATCGACAAGTTTGTCGGCTATGAGGAGCGGGAGCACGTCCTGCTGATCCTGATGGATACGAAGGGCAAAGAGGTGTTCAGCGGTATCATCTCGCGCGGCGATTTTTGTTCGGCAAGCCTTTCCTTTCGCGAGATCGTCACGCTGGCGCTGAATTACGGCGCCGTATCGGCGTTTATCGCGCACAGTCACCCCAGCGGTCAGGCGCTGCCCTCGAAGGAGGATGTGCTGGTGACGCGTGATCTCAAGGAAGCGCTGAAAGCGGTAGGGGTAAACCTGCTCGATCATTTTATCGTCGCCGACCATGATTGTGTTTCACTGGCGGAGTCCGGCATGATTTAGGAACGCCGTGACGGCGCAAAGCAGGAGAAGCGGCGGATCACCCTCATGACCGCTGATAAGTGATAACAAAACCACATGAGATAAAGGATGAGTATTCTTGGATCAGTTTAAGCTAGTATCCGAATATCAGCCCACGGGCGACCAGCCTGCCGCGATCCGGACGCTGGTAGACAGCATCAACGCCGGACACAGGGAACAGACGCTCTTGGGCGTTACCGGCTCCGGCAAGACCTTTACCATGGCGAACATCATCGCGCAGGTGAACAGGCCGACGCTGGTGCTCGCCCACAACAAAACGCTCGCCGCGCAGCTCTGCTCCGAGTTCAAGGAGTTTTTCCCCGAGAACGCGGTCGAGTATTTTGTATCCTACTATGACTATTACCAGCCTGAGGCGTATATTCCTCAGAGCGACACCTATATTGAAAAGGATTCCGCGATCAACGACGAGATTGATAAGCTGCGCCACAGCGCGACCTTAGCGCTGTCTGAGCGCCGGGACGTCATCATCGTTGCGTCGGTATCCTGCATCTACTCGCTGGGCGATCCGATTGATTACCGCAACATGGTGATCTCCCTGCGCCCCGGGATGGAGAAAAGCCGCGACGATCTGATCCGCAAGCTGATCGAGCTGCAATACGAGCGCAACGATATTAACTTCGTCCGCGACAAGTTCCGCGTGCGCGGCGATATCGTCGAAATCTTCCCGGCGTCCGCCTCCGACCGCGTGATCCGCGTCGAATTCTTCGGCGACGAGATCGACCGCATCACGGAGATCAATCCCCTGACCGGCGAGCTGATCGCCACCCTGCGCCATGCCGCCATCTATCCTGCGTCGCATTATATCGTAGACGGCGAGAAGATGCAGCGCGCGCTGGCGGAGCTGGAGCGCGAGCTGCAGGAACGGCTGACCTATTTTCGCGAAAACGGCAAGCTGCTCGAAGCCCAGCGCATCGAGCAGCGGACGCATTATGATATCGAAATGCTGCAGGAGATCGGGATGTGTCCGGGAATCGAAAACTATTCGCGCGTGTTATCCGGCAGACCGCCCGGGAGCGCGCCGTTCACCCTGCTTGACTATTTCCCCAAGGATTTTTTACTGTTCGTGGATGAAAGCCACGTCACCCTGCCGCAGGTGCGCGGGATGTACGGCGGCGATCACGCGAGAAAGAAGAGCCTGATCGACTACGGCTTCCGCCTGCCGTCCGCCTTTGATAACCGACCGCTGAATTTTGACGAATTCTATGAGCGGCTGAACCAGGCGGTATTTGTCAGCGCGACGCCCGGTGATCTGGAGCTGGAGAAAAGCGCCGTCGTCGCGGAACAGATTATCCGTCCCACCGGACTGCTCGATCCCGAAATCTCCGTCAGACCGACCGAGGGACAGCTCGACGATCTGATCTCCGAGATCAATCTTCGCACCGAGAAGAGCCAGCGCGTGCTGGTGACGACGCTCACCAAGAAGATGGCGGAGGATCTGACCGAATATCTCGAGAGCATGGATATCAAGGTGCGCTATATGCACCACGATATTGATACCGTCAAGCGCATGGAGATCGTGCGCGACCTGCGGCTCGGCAAGTTCGACGTGCTGGTGGGTATTAACCTGCTCCGCGAGGGCTTGGATATCCCGGAGGTATCCTTAGTCGCGATTCTCGACGCCGATAAGGAGGGCTTCCTGCGATCGGAGCGCTCCCTGATCCAGACGGTCGGACGCGCCGCCAGAAACGCCGACGGCACCGTGATTATGTATGCCGACAGCGTGACCGATTCGATGAAGAAAACCATCGTCGAGACCAACCGCCGCCGCGGCATCCAGCAGGCGTATAATGAGGAGCACGGCATCACGCCGCAGACCATCATCAAGAAGGTGGGCGATATTATCGAAATCTCCACCCATACGGATGACGAGATGGAGATGGTGGGCAGGCTGTCGCGCGAACAGCGGCATGAGATGATTAAACAGCTTACCAAGGAGATGCAGGCGGCAAGTAAGCTCCTCGAATTCGAGCACGCCGCTTATCTGCGCGACCAGATCAAGAAGCTCAAAGGGATCAAATAGAGAAACGCTTTCCTTGCGAGTAAATGCTGATGAATGCAGTTTTCATATTCGCTGTCATTCCGAGGGAGCGAGGACACGCGTGTCCAAGCGACCGTGGGAATCCCACGATGGGAAGCAGAAGCTTACGCTTCAAAGCATGAACGACAGGGGAATTGCCATAGCCCGAAAGGGCTTCGCAATGACACTGTTATCGTTACGCTGAATTCATCAGCGGTTATTCAAGGAAGGCATAACACAGAAACCAAGGTGAAAACATGGCAAAAGCAAAGAAGAAACCTGTCTACAGTAATGACGATATCAAGGTGCTGAAAGGTCCCGATCAGGTGCGCAAGCGCCCGGCGGTTATCTTCGGCTCCGACGGGATCGAGGGATGTCAGCACAGCGTATTTGAAATCCTTTCTAACTCCATCGACGAGGCGCGCGAGGGCTACGGCAAGGAGATCGTCCTCACGCTCTACAGCGACGGCTCGATCGAGATCGAGGATCACGGCCGCGGCATCCCCGTCGAATATAATAAAAACGAAGATAAGTATAACTGGGAGCTGTTATTCTGTACCCTGTACGCCGGCGGAAAGTATGACAACGACAGCGGCGGCAACTACGAATTCTCGCTGGGACTCAACGGTCTCGGACTGTGCGCTACCCAGTACGCGTCTGCGTATATGGACGCCGAGATCAAACGCGATC
Organism: uncultured Ruminococcus sp.; assembly: GCA_902797825.1. Classification (GTDB taxonomy): domain Bacteria; phylum Bacillota; class Clostridia; order Oscillospirales; family Acutalibacteraceae; genus Ruminococcoides. The sequence continues at coordinate 5,692 of CADBUN010000081.1, forward strand.
ATAAGAAATACAGTCTGCATTTTGAAAAGGGCGAGAACGTCGGCGGCTTACAGTCCGTCGATTACAGCGGCAGGGATACCGGCTCTAAGATTCGCTGGAAGCCCGATCTCGAGGTGTTCACCGATATTCAGATGGAGCCCTCCTTCTTTACCGAGATGATCCGCCGTCAGGCGATCGTCAACCCGGGCGTGAAATTCATTTTCCGCAAGCAGGCAGGGCGCTCCTTCGAAACCGAAGAGTTCTATTATGAGAACGGGATCGCCGATCATGTCGGCGAGCTGATCGGAGAAGACGGCTTTACTACCATCCAGAGCTGGAGCGGCGAGCGGATGTGCCGTGACCGTGACGACAAGGACGAGTATAAGTGCAAGATCAACGTCGCGCTGGCTTTTTCCAACAAAGCCTCCGTCACCGAATACTATCACAACTCCTCGTGGCTCGAGCACGGCGGCTCTCCCGATAAGGCGGTGCGTAACGCCTTTGTCTATCAGATCGACAGCTATCTGAAGAGCAAGGGTATGTATAATAAGAACGAGAGTAAGATCAAATATGACGACGTAGCGGATTGTCTGGTGATCGTCATCTCCTCCTTCTCGTCCGTCACCTCCTACGCGAACCAGACGAAGCTTGCGATCACCAACAAGGGCATCCAGGACGCGATGACCGATTTCCTCAGGAAACAGCTCGAGGTCTACTTCATCGAGAATCCGCTCGAAGCCGATAAGATCGCCAATCAGGTATTGGTCAACAAGCGCTCGCGCGAAAGCGCCGAGAAAACCCGTATCAGCATCAAAAAGAACCTCACCGCCAAGATCGACATCACCGCCAAGATCGCGAAATTCACCGATTGCCGTTCCAAGAACGTCGAGGAACGCGAGCTGTTCATCGTAGAGGGCGACTCCGCGAAGGGCGCCTGCGTCCAGGCGCGTAACCCCGATTTTCAGGCGATCATGCCGATCCGCGGCAAGATATTGAATTGCTTAAAGGTCGATTATGACCGTATCTTCAAGAGCGAGATCATCACCGATCTGATCAAGATTCTCGGCTGCGGCGTACAGGTCGATACCGGTAAGACAAAGTCGAAGAAGAAGGATATCAACGCCTTTAATATCGACAACCTGCGTTGGAACAAGGTCATCATCTGTACCGACGCCGACGTGGACGGCTTCCATATCCGCACGATGCTGCTCACGATGATCTACCGCCTGACGCCCGACCTGATCAAGGAGGGCAAGGTCTATATCGCCGAATCGCCGCTGTATGAGATCACGACGAAGGATAAGGTCTATTTCGCCTATACCGAGGCGGAAAAGGAAAAGTATCTTTCGGAGATCGGCAACGGCAAATTCACGATCCAGCGCTCCAAGGGCTTGGGTGAGAACGAGCCCGATATGATGAGCCTGACCACCATGAACCCCGAGACGCGCCGCCTGATCAAGGTGATGCCCGACGATGTCGAGCGCACCGCGCATATCTTCGATGTGCTGCTGGGCGATAATTTGCAGGGGCGCAAGGACTATATCGTCGAATTCGGCGCGAATTATACCGATAACTTAGATGTGTCGTAAGGATATAAACTATGGCAAAGAAAAAACAATCGAAACAACCGAACATCAAACCGATCGCCAACGGCGTGATCGCCGGCGCGGGCGATATCGTGGAACAGCGGATCGCCTCGACCATTGAAGAGAACTTCATGCCCTACGCGATGAGCGTCATCATGTCGCGCGCGATCCCCGAGATCGACGGCTTCAAGCCCTCTCACCGCAAGCTCCTGTATACCATGTACAAG
>CADBUN010000082.1 GCA_902797825.1 uncultured Ruminococcus sp.
AAGCGTTTCTTTGCTTGGTGCAAGGCTTTTGCCCATAAATGTTCAAAAACCTTGCACTTGAACAATTCAAAAACTGTTACAATGTTAGATGATTTCTGTGTTTTTGAATTGTTCAGCAGATATTACTATAACATATATCGGGCGCCGATGCAAAGGCTTCCCGAAAATTCTTTTTCTATACTGCGTTTGCCTGAGGCAAAAGCTCAAGGGGGACAGACGATAAAAACAGCTTATTTTTCCAAATACTTTTTCGATTTGATTGTATTTTCAGAGAAGATATATTATAATAAAAAGCTGAAAACACTGTCAGAGCAGATTTATCCATGTCCACACCAAACGAGAGGTTCACTATGATACGTATCAAGGACAATCAACCGGGCGGCAAGGCCCTCTCCGCCTATCTGTCCCCGCTTGCCGTATGGGCGCTGGCGTTCGGCAGCGCCGTAGGCTGGGGCTCCTTCGTGATGCCCGGCACGACCTTCCTGCCGATCGCCGGACCGTGGGGCTCGGTGATCGGGCTGATCATCGGCGCCCTGATCATGCTGATCATCGGACTGAGCTACTGCTTTTTGATGAAGCGATATCCCGACGCCGGCGGCTCCTACACCTTTGCCGCCAAGGTGCTGGGGAGCGACCACGGCTTTTTGTGCGCGTGGATGCTGCTGCTGACCTACGCGTCGATCATCTGGGCGAACAGCACCGCGCTGGCGCTGATCATACGCTATCTGTTCGGCGATATCTTCTGCTTCGGCTTCTCCTATCAAATCGCCGGCTATACCGTCTATATGGGAGAGGTGCTCCTGTCGGTCGCCATCCTCGCGGCAGCGAGCCTGATCTGCATCGCCGGCAAGCGCTTCTCCGCCTTCATACAAATTCTTTTCGCGCTCCTGCTGTTCGGTGGGATAACCGTGTGCTTCGTCACGGTGGCGGTTCACCGCGGCGGCTTCGACGTCTCCCCTGCCTTCTCGGCTCAGGGTAGTCCCGTCTCGCAGGTCATGATGATCGTGATCCTGGCGCCGTGGGCGTTCATCGGCTTTGAGTCGATCTCTCACTCTGCCGGTGAATTCCGTTTTCATCCCAAAAAGGCGCTGCCGATCCTTATCGGGGCGCTGGCGGCAGGCGCGCTGGCGTACGCGATGCTGACGCTGTGCGCCGGGATGGCGGTGCCCGACGGCTTCAAGGACTGGGGCGAGTACATCGCCGCGCTGGGCGAGCTGGACGGCATCCGCGGACTGCCCACATTTTACGCCGCGAAGAACGCCATGGGTACCGCCGGTCCGGTCATTCTCGGTATTGCCGCGTTCGGCGGCATCCTCACGGGGCTGATCGGCAACATGCTCGCGCTGAGCCGCCTGATATACCGGATGTCCGCCGACGGGATGCTGCCCGGGCAGTTAGGCGCGCTCAATCGCAAAAGCATCCCCGCGCGCGCCATCCTGTGTATTGCCGCGATATCGGCGATCATCCCGTTCTTCGGCAGAACCGCCATCGGATGGATCGTTGACGTCACCACCATCGGCGCGACGGTCGTATACGCCTATGTTTCCATCTGCGCCCTGACCGCCGGCGTGCGCGAGAAGAAGCGCCTGCCGATGCTCTACGGCGCGGTCGGCGCGGGGATCTCGTGCGTTTTCGCGGCGTTCTACCTCTTGCCTAACATCCAATCCAGAAGTACGCTCGCCTCCGAATCCTATATGATCCTGATCCTGTGGAGCGTGATCGGGATGCTGATTTTCCGCATGCTGATGCAGCGCGACAAGAAGCGTCTGATCGGCAAGAGCACCGTCGTGTGGATCATCCTGTTCTGTCTGATCCTGGTGGTCGCTGTCTCGTGGATTAACCATACGACCTTTGATCAGGCGAACCGCGAGGCAGAGCAATTCGGCGATATCCACACCGCGCTCGCCGAAAAGGCAGGGCTCAGCGCCGACCATGACCTCGTGCGGCAGACAAACAGCCATATTGCGCACGGCTTCGGCGAATTTGCCGACTCTGTCAGGGGGAACATCATGATCTTTGCCGGCTTGCTGCTGGGTTCGCTGGCGTTGATCCTGAGCATCTTCTCCGTCATCAAAAAACGCGAGCAGGTCATCGAGGCGGAGCGGCTGATCGCCGAAAAAAACAGCCGCGCCAAGAGTACCTTCCTGTCAAATATGAGCCATGATATCCGCACGCCGATGAACGCCATCACCGGCTATACCGCGCTGGCGCTGAAGGAGGAAAACGTCCCCGAGCAGGTGCGCGGTTATCTGAGCAAGATCGACACCTCGGGCAAGCAGCTCTTGTCCCTGATTAACGATATTCTCGACATGAGCCGCATCGAAAGCGGTAAGATGGAGCTCGCGCCGGCGCCTGCCGACCTGATCGGGATCATCGACGAAACCTGCCATATCTTCGATATCCAAATGCAGTCAAAGCCGCTGACCTACACCATCGAGCACAGCGGCGTCACTCACCGATATGTCGTGTGTGATAAAAACCGTCTGAACCGTATCCTGCTCAACCTGATCTCAAACGCCTACAAATTCACGCCCTCCGGCGGCAGGGTGAGCGTCACGCTCCGTGAGACGGACGCGACCGAGGCGGACGCCGGGTATGAGCTGAGCGTCAGCGATACGGGCATCGGCATGAGCCCGGAGTTCGCGGAGCATATCTTCGACGCCTTCGAACGTGAGCGCAGCCGCACCGTAGACGCGATCCAGGGCACGGGGCTGGGCATGGCGATCACCAAGAAATTCGTCGAGATGATGGACGGAACGATTCTTGTCCGAACCGCGCAGGATCAGGGCACAACCTTCACGATTCGCCTGCGCTTTCCGCTTGCGAAAAGAGAGGACGTCCATACGCCCGAGGATACCGCCGCCGAAGAAAAGCCTGATTTCAGCGGCGTCCGGCTGCTGCTTGCCGAGGATAACCCGATCAACAGCGAGATCGCCACGATGATCCTCACGCAGGAGGGCTTTACGGTAGATGTCGCCGAAAACGGCAGAATTGCCGTCGAGATGGTAGAAGCCGCCGACGAGGGTACCTATCAGGCAGTGCTGATGGATATCCAGATGCCGGTGATGAACGGCTATGACGCGACGCGGCGGATACGCGCGCTGTCGGGCAGCCGCTCCGAGATCCCTATCATCGCCATCACCGCCAATACCTTTGAAAATGACAGGGCGGAGGCTTTTGACGCCGGGATGAACGCCCATGTATCAAAGCCCTTTAACCCCGACGAGCTGATCGCAACGCTCGCCTCATTCATTCATCAAGCGAAGTAATACTAATCCTTGATAAAAAGATTTAATCAGATATTAGTGATAAAGGTTTTTATTTAGGATTAGTATAAACAGAGGAAGAGAACTATGAAACAATTTTTGACGGCTAACGGCTTGAAGCGTCGCGTGCTGATCGTAGACGACGAGCTGATTAACCGGGAGCTTCTCGGCGCGATGCTCTCACAGACCTTCGAGATCGACTTTGCGGCGGACGGCGAAGAGGCGATGGCGGCGCTGATGCAGCCCGAGGCGGCGTATTCGCTGATTCTGCTCGACCTGATGATGCCGAAGCTGGACGGCTTCGAGGTCATCCGGCGCTGTCAGGCGGACGAAAGCCTCAGGCGCGTCCCGATCATCGTCATGACGTCCGAAAAATCTGCCGAGGTACGCAGCATCCGGATGGGCGCGGCGGACTTCATCACCAAGCCCTATGATATGCCGGAGGTCATCCTCGCGCGGTGCGAGCGCATCATCGAGCTCAGCGAGGACAAGAGCATCATCCGCTCGACCGAGCGCGACAAGGTATCCGGGCTGTATACACGCGGCTACTTCTTCGCCTATATCCGGCGGATGCTCCCGCTCCCAACGCCCATGGACGCGCTGGTGCTGAATATCGACCGCTTCCATATGATCAACGAGCTCTTCGGACGGGAGGAGGGCGACCGCGTCCTCAGCTGCTTCGGCGCGCTGATCCGGGAGCTTCTTACCCGAATACGCGGCATCGCCTGCCGCAGCGAGAGCGACACCTTCTTCCTCTTTTGTGAGCGACAGGAGGACTATGAAGAAGCGGTGGCGCTGATGCAGCAAAAGCTCGCGGAACAGGCGCGCTCGCGCAGCCTGAGACTGAGAGCCGGCATCTACGCCTGCGAGAATCTCTCGGATGATCCCGAGCTGTGGTTCAGCCGCGCCAAGACGGTGTGTGACCGCATCCGCGGCCAGTACGGCGCGCTGACGGCGCGCTACAACAGCGAACTCTACGAGCGCACGATGCTGCATGAGCGGCTGATCGGCGACGTGAACGACGCGATTCGTAACGGCGATTTTGTCGTCTATTTCCAGCCGAAATACCGTATTCAGGGCGACCGTCCCGTGCTTGCCAGCGCCGAGGCGCTGATCCGCTGGATCCACCCCGAGCTGGGCTTCATCAGCCCCGGCGAATTCATCCCCCTGTTCGAAAACAACGGGCTGATACGGCAGGTGGATCACTATGTCTGGCAAAAGGCAGCCGAGCAAATCAGGCGCTGGCGCGATACCTACGGGCTGAGCATTCCCGTCTCGGTGAACGTCTCGCGCGTCGATATCATGGATCCCGAGCTGGAAAACAAGCTGTGCGCCATTCGCGACGAATGCGCGCTCAGTCCCAGCGACTTGCTGCTCGAGATCACCGAATCGGCATATTCCGACAGCGCCGACCGCCTCATCAGCGTGATCAACAGCCTGCGCGACAAGGGCTTTCGGATCGAGATGGACGACTTCGGCTCGGGATATTCGTCGCTGAATATGCTGACCGAGATCCCGATCGACGTCTTAAAGCTCGATATGCAGTTTATCCGCCGGATGCTGTTGGATGAGAAGAGCCTGATGCTCGTCAAGCTCGTGATGGATATCGCAGGCTTCCTCAAGGTGCCTGTGGTCGCCGAGGGCGTGGAGGAAGAAGCTCAGCTCACGGCGCTCAGGGAGATGGGCTGCGATATCGTGCAGGGTTATTATTTCTCGCCGCCGCTGCCGGCGGAACGCTTCGGCGAGCTGATCGAAAAAGAATGTCAAAGGAGAGCAGAAAACCATGATCACCATTGAAAAGTTGAACGAATTCGGCGCCGATACCAAGGAAGGACTCGGCCGCTGTTACGGTAACGAGGCGCTGTATCTGCGGCTGGTGGGGATGATCCCTGCCGAGGCGAATTTTGAGAAACTGTCACAGGCGCTGAACGCCGGCGATCTTGACGCGGCGTTTGAGGCTGCCCATGCGCTCAAGGGCGTGCTCGGCAACCTGTCGCTGACGCCGATGTACGAGACCTGCAGCGAGCTCACCGAGCTGCTGCGCGCGCGTACCGAGACGGATTATATGCCCCTCCTGAATACCCTGACGGAGCAGAAGGCGAGGCTCGAGACCATGTAAGGCGATCTAATCGGACGCCTTGACAAATCCGCCCATCCATCAATAGGAGAATCCGCACATCCGGCGCTTTGTCGGATGTGTTTTTGTTATATTGATACAGGAAAATGCGGAAAAAGATTGACAACGTGTCAGAACGGGTGTATCATATAGTTACTGACATTATGTCAGAATATAAAATAACGGGTGATAAGGATGCCGAAGGGTTCTCCCGAGCTGACCAACGCGCGCCGGGAAGAGATCATCGCCGCTTGCAGAACGCTGTACAAGGATATGAGCTTCAAGGATATAACGATCATGAAGATCGCCGAATATACCAGCTTTTCACGCGCGTCGATCTATAATTACTTTGAAACGAAGGAAGAAATCTTCCTCGCGATTTTACAAAAGGAATATGAGCTGTGGGTAGAGGAGCTCAACCGACTTGCCGACAGCCGCGACCGGATGTCGAGGGATGCGCTCGCGAAGGCGTTAGCCGCCTCCTTAGAGGAGCGCAGACTCCTGCTCAAGCTCATGAGCATGAACCACTATGATATGGAAGAGAACAGCCGCGCCGAACGGCTGTATGAATTCAAGGTTGCCTACGGAAGCTCGCTGAAGGCGGTAGACGGCTTATTAAGGAAGTTCTGTCCGGAGATGGACAAACAAGCGCGGCTCGCGTTTATCTATTCGTTCTTTCCGTTCATCTACGGCATCTATCCCTACACCATCGTCACCGAGAAGCAGCGGAAAGCGATGGAACAGGCAAAGCTCGACTTCGCCTATTACTCGATCTATGAGCTCGCCTATCTCTGTGCCAAAAAGCTTTTGGCGCCGTAACCGGTCAGGTTCATGCATAAACGGGCTTTAACGCGGCAAGGCGCCGTAAAACCTCATTTAAATCGCTTGAGATTGCCACGGAGCTAAAGCCCTCGCAATGACTGTTTTGAAAAGCATCCCCTACGGGCATTAATACTGTTTTTCAATAAAACGTATAATGCGAAAGCCGCAGGGTATGAAACCATCAAAACCATTCACTCAGCACCAATCACTGAATAAAGGAGATATCCGTATGAAAGAAAAGATCGTTCAAACCGCAGGCAGAGATCAGCTCGGCGACTTCGCGCCCCAATTCGCCCACCTCAACGACGACGTGCTCTTCGGCGAGGTATGGAACGAGGACGCGATCAACGTCAAGACGCGCTGCATCATAACCGTCGTTTCCCTGATGGCGTCGGGCATCACGGACGCATCGCTGACCTATCACCTGCAAAACGCCAAGGCGCACGGCGTCACTAGGGAAGAGATCGCCGCGATCATCACCCACGCGACCATGTATGTCGGCTGGCCGAAGGGCTGGGCGGTATTCCGTCTGGCGAAGGAGGTCTGGAACGAGGATCAGCCGGCTCAGACCGAGAAGGAGCGCTACCAGCGCTCGATCTTCTTCCCCATCGGCGAGCCGAATCCCTACGGCGACTTCTTCGTCGGTCAAAGCTATCTGGCGCCCGTATCGACCGAACAGGTGCCGGTCTACAACGTGACTTTTGAGCCGGGCTGCCGCAACAACTGGCACATCCACCACGCAAAAAGCGGCGGCGGACAGATGCTGATCTGCGTCGGCGGGCGCGGCTATTATCAGGAATGGGGCAAGGCGCCGGTCGAGCTGACGCCCGGTACCGTCATCAACATCCCTGCCGAGGTCAAGCACTGGCACGGCGCCGCGCCGGACGCGTGGTTCTCGCACCTCGCGCTCGAGATCGACGGCAAGGACGCTTCAACCGAATGGCTGGAAGCGGTCGCAGCGGAGGATTATGACCGTCTGAACGCCGAAAACTAACGGAGACGCTTCACGGCCGTCAGCCTTTACGGAATGAAGTCATATCACAATAAACTTCCCCGGTGCAAGTACCGATCACCGGCGACCGGCAACTTGCTACTCGCCGCTTTCCACCGATCACCGGTCACTGAATAAAGCATGAGGGAATCAAACCGAAATGAAGATAACAGATCAAAGCATCGCCTGCCGCTCTCTTTGACAGCATATCCGAACACCAACCACACTCATACTAAGTAGCAATAAAAAGCTTTAAAAAGATATTAGCGGAGAATTTCGCACAACAAGGCGGAGGGCGCAGGCAGGCTTGAGGTGTTGTCCAAATCTTTGATTTGGCTAACAACACCCATGCAACAGTGCTCCAAGAACAGGCTTTGCCTGCGATTGGCTAAGCACCACTGCTGGCGCCTGTCAAGACTGACAACGCAGTTATGCGGAATTCTCCGCAATAGATATTAAAGTGTTTTATTGCTACTTAGTATTATGATCTTTCTCGCGAACGCCGCGGCTTTCTTCAAATCGCTTTCGTTCGGTCTGCCCTTGTGGAGTCCCTTGAACTCACCCTTACAGTGGAATTCACGGTCATCCATCCTGATACCGGCCTGATCCGCCTCCGCCTTCACCTTTTTCCATGTGGAGTTGAGCATGGCGGCGGAGCCGAAGTTGACGATGCGCTTCACCTTACGGCTGTCCAGTGAACGGATATAGCGCTTGACCTCGGGATCGATGCTGAACGCATAGTAGGAGTTACCGAGGAAAAGGACATCGACAGGCTCGGTGATGGGTTCACTGATCGGCAGCGCCTTAACGCCGACCGCTTCGGCGACCGCGTTGTCGAGCTTTTCGGTATTACCTGTTTTGGTATAATATCTGACTGCGACCTTCATATGGTATCCCATCAGAGCGCTCCCTCGACCGCTTTTCTTACGTCCTTCATATCAACGGTCGGCTCAAAACGCGCGATAACGTTACCCTCGCGGTCAACGAGGAACTTGGTGAAGTTCCATTTGATATAAGCCTTGTCGCCGAACGCCTTGTTGTTCATGTCGGCAAACTTGTTCAGCGCCTTGTTTTTGAGCCCCTTGCCAAAGCCCTCAAACGGC
>CADBUN010000083.1 GCA_902797825.1 uncultured Ruminococcus sp.
ACAGTATGCCTGCGTCACTCGCCTCGCTCTGCGAAATTTATCACTAATATCTGATTAAATCTTTTTATCAAGGATTAGTATTAAAAAGGTAGGGAAACGCTGTCAACCGTCGTATTAAGGGATGTTGATTCATGAAAAAAACGCTCAGAAATTTCTGAGCGTTTCTTTGTTAATATTCAATTATTGTTTGGCGGCAAGCTGCGCTTCACGCTCCGCCTTCATCTTCGGGAGCTCCTTGTCGAATTTGAAGAAGAGGAAGAGGATGATGGTCAGCACCACACAGACCATCGGCACGCCGACGAATCCGATTTTGATAAAGAGCTGAGCGGAGGCGGTTTGGATATCCTGCTTCGCGTTGTATCCGCCTATCTTCATGATCATCAGCATGATCGTGACGTTGAAGCCGAAGGCGAGCTTCGCCAGGAAGCTGTCGAGCGACGACAGGATACCGGCGGCGCGGATGCCGGATTTGAGCTCGCAGTATTCTACCACATCGCCGAGCAGCGAGAAGCGAATACCCATCAAATAGCCCAGCGGGAACCATACCAGCGCCGTACCGATACACAGCCAGATCAGGTTGTTACCGCAGAAGAAGAATACGACGTTGCCCAGCAGGGCGATCACGTTCATCATGATCGAGGACTTCTTCTTGCCCATATATTTACAGAAGAAGGGGATGGTCAGCTGACCGATGACCATGGCGAGCGAGGTGACCAGCGCCTGGATGGAGATGATCTCCTCGGCTGAGAGGCTGCCGATCGCGCCGATGGTATAGTTGTAGAAGTAGAAAACGCCTGCCTGCTTGATAGCGAAGCCGAGCAGGTAGATGAACATGGTGATGATAAAGAGGATGTACTGTCCGTTGATCGCCTTCAAGCCATCCTTGAGCTTGACCTTTTCTTCCTCTTGCTTGATCGGCTTGACGACCTCACGGGTGTTGAAGAAGGAGAACACCAACAGCGCGATTGCGCCGATCGAGAAGATACCGATCGTCCAGGCATAGGAGTAATGGTCGGCTTTGCCGCCGAAGTGGTTGATCAGGGGCAGGGCAAAGAAGGTGACACAGAAGCTGCCGATTGCCGCCATCACCATACGGAAGGTGACGAGGATGTTACGCTCGCGGGGCTCGGACGAGAGGCTGGGCAGGATCGCCGACAGCGGCGTGTTAACGATGGTATAGCAGGTGCTGACCAGGTTGAAGGTGATGAATGCCATGGTGATGATCATCACCTTGTCGTTCGAAACGATCGAGGGGAGACTGAACGCCAGTACCGCGGAGATCGCCAGCGGAATCGCGCCGATCAGGAAGTAGGGGCGGCATTTACCGCTCTTCATCTTTGTTTTGTCTACGATCATCCCCATCAGCACGTCGGTGATCGCGTCGATGAATTTGGACGCCAGGGTGATCAGGCTGACAGCCGCTGTATCCAGCAGCAGCGAATCGGTGTAGTACACCGTCAGATAGGTACAGATCATCGGCCAGATCAGGTTGCTTGCCATGTCGGCGGCGCCGTAGCCGAGACGCTGTCTCATTTTAGATATACCCATATGTATCTCCTCCCGGGTTTTTCATTGTCACAAATCCGTTTGTAAAAATACACATACCGATTCGCAAACAATTCGTTTATTATGGTTATTATAACAATGTTTTGTGCATTCTGCAAGAATAAATGTGATATTTTTAAAAACAATTTGGAGCGAGTGACCTTGTCTGCTTTGCAGTTATAAAAAAGGAGCCGGGGGAACCGACTCCGATTGATACTGTTTTCCGGTATCAGCCATTCAACAGGTCGCGATAGATCATCAGGTCGTCATCCTTGAACACATTGAAGATGACCTTACTATCGCTGCCGGTTGTTTTTTTGTAGTCTTTTACAGTCGATACGGCAATCTCAGCCGCCTTATGCTGCGGGAATCCGAACACGCCTGTGGAGATACAGCAGAACGCGATGCTTTTACAGCCGTTTTCTTCGGCGAGCTTCAAGCAGGAGAGATAACAGCTTTTCAGCAGCTCACAGTGCTGATCGGTGAGTCTGCCGCTGACGATCGGTCCGACCGTGTGCAGCACATACTTGCTCGGCAGGTTGTAGGCGGGCGTGATTTTCGCCTGACCTGTCGGCTCGTCGTGACCTTGGCGCTGCATGAGATGCAGGCAGTCGCGGCGCAGCTGTATGCCCGAAAAGGTGTGGATCGCGTTATCAATACAGCCGTGACAGGGGGAGAAGCAACCGAGCATCTGCGCGTTGGCGGCGTTGACGATGGCGTCGCATTTGAGCGTGGTGATATCGCCCTGCCAAAGATACAGCTCCTTCTGAATCGGTTCCAGCGCCGCAAGATCGGTGATCCCCTTGCGGCGTGCTTCTTCCTGTAAGTAATCGTCCTGAATCCGCAGGAAATCCTCATCGGTATCCTTCGGCATACGGATATTGAACAATGAGCGCAAAAGCCGCTTTTGACGGTATGCGTCGGCAGGAATGTCGATGGCTTCATTCCGCTCCGAGAGCAGATATCGGATTAAATATAACCTTTTCTCATCCTGTGTCATCATGTCACATCCTTATGTTGTGATAGCAGCCGTCAGTAGCGGCTTGACCTGAATCTATTGTACCATTTCTCTGATGGCTGTCAAGACTTGTCGGTAATAAACCTCTGAGGAAATAGTTTTATCGGCATTAGCATGGAATTTCGTACAGAAAAAGAGACTGTGAAAAACAACCGTCGTCACCGCGAGGGATAGCCCTTGCAATAACTGTGTTTTTCACAGCCTCTTGAAATATTGTCTGTTATAAATTGACTTGTCCGGATGAACCGAACCGGTCAACAAAAACTGCTACAATTCTATCTCAGTTGAGATTCTTCTTTCTCTCGACATAAGAGGTGTGCAAGAGCTCGTGAGCGAGATGGGAGCCGGGCTCACCGAGATAATCGGCATAGATCGCCTTGATTTCGGGATTCTCGTGGCTCTTGCGGAAAGGCAGATTCAGGTCGTCCTGATACAGCGCCTTTGCTCTGAGCGCCTTGAGGTCAACGAAGTTGCGGACATGACCGGGCTGGATGGGTTGACCGCCGCCGTTGACACAGCCGCCGGGACAGCACATGATCTCGATGAACTGGTAATCAGCCTCGCCGGCTCTGATCTTATCGAGAATCTCCGCCGCGTTCTTCAGACCGGAGGCAACGGCAACCTTGACGTTCATGCCGGCTACCTCGTAGGTCGCTTCCTTGATGCCGTCGGTACCGCGAACCTCTTTATAGTCGATCTGCTTGAGATCCTCGCCGGTCAACACATCGGCAACGGTTCTCAGGGCAGCTTCCATAACGCCGCCGGTAGCGCCGAAGATGGTACCGGCGCCGGAGCCTACCGCCATCAGCGGATCGAACTCGCTGTCGGGCAGGTCGGTGAACTGGATACCGGCTGTTTTGATCATCTTTGCCAGCTCTCTGGTGGAGATGGAGATATCGTTATCCTGCATACCGTCGCGTCCCTGATCGTCACGCTGAATCTCGAACTTCTTCGCGATACAGGGCATGACGGATACGGCGACGATGTCGTGCGGATCAATGCCTGCCTTCTCGGCGTAGTAGCTCTTGATCATAGCGCCCTGCATCTGCTGCGGAGATTTACAGGTGGACAGATGGGGGAGAAGGTCGGGATAATAGTGCTCACAGAATTTAACCCAGCCGGGAGAGCAGGAGGTGATCATCGGCAGAACGCCGCCGTTCTTGACTCTCTGGATGAATTCGGTACCCTCCTCCATGATGGTGAGGTCAGCGCCGAAGTTGGTGTCGAATACCTTGTCGAAGCCCAGCATCTTCAGGGCGGATACCATCTTGCCGGTGACGAGCGAGCCGATCGGCATACCGAAGCATTCGCCTAAGGTCGCGCGGATAGAGGGAGCGGTATGGACGACAACGTGCTTGGTCGGATCGGCAAGCGCCTCAAATACCTTCGCGGTGTTATCGTTTTCAACCAGCGCGCCGGTGGGGCAGACAACGGTACACTGACCGCAGCTGACGCAGGAAACCTCGCCGAGGTCCTTGTCAAACGCACAGCCGATCGCGGTATCGAAGCCGCGGTTGTTCGCGCCGATGACGCCGACATACTGTTCTTTACAAGCGGCTACGCAGCGGCGGCACAGGATACATTTGTTGTTGTTGCGCACGAGGTGCAGGGTAGAGTGATCCTCTTCATAATGCGTCTCAGCGCCGGCGTATTTCTGTTCGTCAACGCCGTACTCGAGACAAAGCTGCTGGAGCTCGCAGTTATCGGAACGCGGACAGCTCAGGCACTTTTTGTCGTGGTTAGAGAGCAGCAGCTCGAGGGTGGTCTTGCGATTCTGACGAATCTGGGGGGTATTGGTGAAGATTTCGGTGCCTTCACGGTCGATGGGGTAGACGCAGGCGGCAACCAAGGAGCGCGCGCCCTTAACCTCACACAGACACATACGGCAGGCGCCGATTTCGTTGATATCCTTCAGGTAGCATAAGGTCGGGATCTTGATACCGAACTGATGGCACGCTTCCAGAATGGTTGTATTCTTTTCAACGGAATAATCCTTGCCGTTGATTTTAATGTTAAGCATTTCCATGATAGTTCTCCTTTCCCTTAGCCTTTGTAAACAGCCTTGAACTTACAAGCGTCGAAGCAGGCGCCGCACTTGATACATTTATCAGAGTCGATCTCGTAGGCGGGCTTCTTCTTGCCGGGGGCTGTATAGTCGGTAACGGTGATCGCGTTAACCGGACACTTTCTCGCGCACAGACCGCAGCCGTAGCAGACGTCCTTGTCGATCGCGTATTTCAGCAGATCCTTACATACGCCGGCAGGGCACTTGTGGTCAACGACATGGGCGATATACTCGTCCTTGAAGTAACGCAGGGTAGAGAGAACGGGGTTGGGAGCCGTCTGACCGAGACCGCACAGGGAATTCGCCTTGATGTAGTAGCACAGCTGCTCCATTTCGTCGAGCAGCTCCATGCTGCCCTGGCCCTTGGTGATCTTCTCGAGCATCTCGAGCAGTCTCTTGGTACCGATACGGCAGGGCGTACACTTACCGCAGCTTTCGTCAACGGTGAATTCGAGGAAGAACTTCGCGATATCGACCATACAGTCGGTCTCGTCCATGACGATCAGACCGCCGGAGCCCATCATGGAGCCGATGGCGAGCAGGTTATCATAG
>CADBUN010000084.1 GCA_902797825.1 uncultured Ruminococcus sp.
AGCGAGTACGGCGAGCGACGACGCCAACAAAGCTATGCGGAATTTATCGCAATAGATGATAAAGGTTTTTATTAAGGATTAGTATCATAATATCAGAAGATTACTAACTGTGTGTCCACTCTAAATGAGTTTCTCTCCTTGATAGATGAATTCCAAATCGAAAAGCGTGAACCGAAAGGCTCACGCTTTTTGATTTCTTATGAAGTTTTTGTCAGAAAATGAACGCGGACATGATGGATCACTGTCACCAACCCGGCAAACAGGAAGCTGATATAGAAGTTGATCCCTCTTGTAATCAGCATCGTCGAACTCAACAGCACCACGTTACTGATCACCATCGAAAAGACGTTGTTAAAAATCGCTTCGCTTGCACCGACCGCGCCGGGCAGCGGTACACAGTAGGAGCCGAACCAGCAGAACGCCTCCAGCGCATAGATATCAATCACGTTGATTTTCACGCCGGCAAGCTCCGGGATATTGTACAGCGCGCCGTAAAAGACCAGTACGCCGATCGAAATATAAACGATACGCTCGATGAAGTTCAGCAGGAAGGACGCGATCATCGCCTTTTTATTATGGCTCAAAAGCTGTACCGACGCCTTAAAGCGGTGAACAGAAGCGTCGATACGCCCGATATACTCTTTCTTATGCTTGATAATCCTGAAAAACGCCCCGATCTTGACCAGCCAAGTTGCGATCTTGATGACGAGCTTCTCAGAAACCATAATCATCACATAGATCGACAGGAACAACAGCTGAACCAAAAGACCGACAATAACACAAACCTTGACAATCCATGACTGGATCCCGGCGAAAAGATTCGGACGCAGGATGAAGGTAATCAGCGACAGCGCCATCAGGGACGCGGTATACATCAACAGATTGACCGAAAGGATCGCGGTGGTATGCGAGATCGGGATCCCGTCCTTGACCATATAATATGCCGAAGCCGGCTGACCGCCGGTCGCCGAAGGGGTGATCGCGGAAAAATAAATATCCGCGGAGGCATAGGCATAATTCCGCAGCGGTCCCTTTTTGTAGCCAAGCGCCCGTGACAGCACGCCGATACTCATACCCTTAAATCCGATGTTCAGGAACATACACACGAAGGCGCCGACTAAAAACGGCCAATGGATTTTGCTGACAAAATCGCCGACCGACGCCGGCGAAAAGCCGTCGTTATTATGAAAGATAATAAAGAAGGTCAGTCCGATCAGCGCCAACAGGACGGCAACATTCACGATCGTCTTTTTAAGACTCGGTTTCTTTGTTTCCATCGGACACCTCCTTACAGCATGATGTCACGGCAATTCACCGAACATAATAGTTAACTATCATTATAACGCAAATCCGCCTAACCGTCAAGTTACGCCTCCTTCACCGAACCGATAGTCAGGCAACCTTTACCCAAACCAAGGTATAATAGCCGTCTCCCGAGGGATACTATCTGTATGGAACTCAGAGAAATGATGAACGAATATGCCGTCGAGATCGGCGCGGAGCTTTACTCTAAGGAGGAAGCGCTGACACGGCTGATCGAATTACAAAAGGAGTCCGGAGCGATCCGGGATACACGGAGTCTACGGCGCGAAATTGATGAAAGAGAACAGACGGGCAATACCGCCGTTTCTTGTCGGATCGCGATCCCCGACGTCATACACCGCGGCGCCGAACGCACCACCATCACCGCGATCACCGTCAAAGACGGCATTGACTACGGCGCGCCCGATCGGCGCCCCGTAAATCTCCTGTTCATGATCGCCGGGAAAACTGCCGATGAAGCCGCCATGGTCAAAGAGCGGTTAATGCGCCTGTTATCGGACACGGGATTCACCGCAAGACTCAACGCCTCGAAGAATAAAAAGGAATTCTTAGCACTATTGGCAGAACGCGAAAAATTACGTTTTCCATCCGCTCTTCCCCACCACAAAAGCCGCCGCGGTTAGTCCCGCAGCGGCTTTTTTCACAGAGATAAACCATATAGCTTTTTGACGTTTTCGCTGAGGATCAGCTTCATCTCTTCCTCGCCCAGTCCGAGCTGAAAGAACATCTCCACCTCGTCCCGTGGGTGCCACATCGGATAATCCGTTCCGAACAGCACCCGATCAGCGCCGTAACGGCGGATGATCTGAGCTGTTTTGTCAAGCGGAACCCAGTACATCGTAGAGGAGCAGTCAACATAGAGATTCGGCGTACCGGCAAGCAGCTCGCTCGCCTCTTCCCACAGCGACCAGCCGCCCATATGCGCGCCGATGATCGTCAGCCCGGTATAGGTCTCGAGGATCGGGATCAGTCGGTTCGTGTTCGAGAAGTCATAGCGCTTATCGCCGGTATGCATCAAAATCGGCAAGCCGTATTTTTCACACAGCTCATAGATTTTCAAACAGCGGTAATCGTCGATCTTGAACTGTTGGATATCGGGATGGAGCTTGACGCCCCTGAGCCCTAATTCCGCCAGCTGTCGTACATCGGCACGCTGATCCGCGCTGTCGGGATGCAGCGTGCCCAGTCCCGTCAGCTTTCCGTCGGAGCGGCTCACGGTCTCGGCGATAAAGTTGTTGATGGAAGAAACCTGCTTCGGGGTAGTCGCGACAGACTGCACCAGCGCATGGTCGATCCCGACCTCGCTGTTAATCTGCAACAGGCTGCGCGCCGTCCCGTCGCACTTGGCGACCGTGCCGTAAAACGTATCGGTACCCGCTACCGCCTTGGAAGCGATCTTCTCGGGATAGATATGACAGTGAGAGTCGATGATTTGAAATCCGTTTCTCATTATGCGGTCACCACGCTGTTCGCTTTTTGCAGTCCGAGCTTCTCGACCGCGTCCTCGCGCATCTTGTACTTGAGGATTTTACCGGCGGCGTTCATCGGGAAGCTGCTGACGAAGTCGATATAACGCGGCACCTTATGGCGCGCCATGTTCGCGGCGATATAGTCCTTCATCTCCTGTTCGGTCATGGTCTCACCCTCCTTGAGGATGATGCACGCCATGATCTCTTCGCCGTAGTTTTCGTCGGGGACGCCGATGACCTGTACATCGGACACCTTGGGATGGGTGTAGATAAACTCTTCGATCTCCTTGGGATAGATATTCTCACCGCCGCGGATGATCATATCCTTTAATCTGCCGGTGATTTTATAGTAGCCGTCCTCGGTTTTGCAGGCGAGATCGCCGGTGTGGAGCCAGCCGTCCTTGTCAATGGCTTCGGCGGTCTCCTTGGGCATTTTATAATAACCCTTCATGATATTATAGCCGCGCGCGAGGAATTCGCCGGTCACGTTAGGCGGACACTCCTCCCCTGTCTCGGGATTGACGATCTTGCACTCGATCTCGGGAAGCTCCTTGCCGACCGTGTTAACGCGTACCTCGATCGAATCCTCGGTAGAGCTCATGGTACAGCCGGGAGACGCCTCGGTCTGACCGTAGACGATGGTGATCTCGGTCATGTGCATCTTCTCGACAACCTCCTGCATCGCGGAGATCGGACAGGGTGAGCCTGCCATGATACCGGTACGCATATAGGAGAAATCGGTATTCGGGAAGTCGGGATGCTCCAGCAGGGAGATGAACATCGTCGGAACACCGTGGAAGGCGGTGATATGTTCATTATTGATACACGCCAGCGCAGGCTTGGGGCTGAAATACGGCAGCGGCAGGACGGTCGCGCCGTGCGTCATGGACGCCGTCATCGCCAGCACCATGCCGAAGCAGTGGAACATCGGCACCTGGATCATCATGCGATCCTCGGTGGAAAGATCCATCCGGTCACCGATATTCTTGCCGTTATTGACGATATTATAATGGGTAAGCATGACGCCCTTGGGGAAGCCGGTGGTGCCGGAGGTATACTGCATATTGCAGACGTCGTCCTTATCCACCAGCGCCGCCATGCGGTAAACCTCGCTCTTCGGCGTTTTGGCGGCATAGCCCAGCGCCTTTTCCCAGCTCAGACAGCCCTTCTGCTCAAAGCCGACGGTAATCACGTTACGCAGGAACGGCAGGCGCTTTGCGTGGAGCTGTTCGCCGTCCTTTACATTCTCGAGCTCGGGACAAAGCCGCGCGATAATCTCGCCGTAGCTGGTATCCTTGGCGCCCTCGGTAATAATCAAGGTATGGGTATCGCTCTGCTTCAACAGATATTCTGCCTCATGAATCTTATAGGCGGTGTTGACGGTGACCAAAACGGCGCCCAGCTTCACCGTCGCCCAGAAGGAAATATACCACTGAGGGACGTTCGAAGCCCATACCGCGACGTGGGAGCCTGCCTTAACGCCTAAGGAGATCAGGACGCGCGCGAATTCATCGACATCATCGCGGAATTCGCTGTAGGTACGGGTATAGTCGAGCGAGGTGTATTTGAACGCCAGCTGATCGGGGAATTCCTCCACCATGCGGTCGAGCACATCGGAGAAGGTTGCGTCGATCAGCGTCTCCTTCTTCCAGACGAATTTGCCGGTATGGCGCTTGTTCCAGTAGAGCGCAGATTCATTCTTGGCGGTATCGGCAAACTGCTTCATATAGCTGATGAACTGGGCGAAGATGATGTCCATATCATCCAGCTCCGGGCACCATGTCGGATCCCATACCAGCGAGATAAAGCCGTCATAGTTGACGGAGCGCAGCGCCTTCATCGTCTCGGTAATCGGCAGATCACCCTCGCCCACCAGTCGATATTCGATGCCGTCAGCGGTTTTGACGCCGTCGTTGAGGTGGACATGGCGCACATAGGCGCCGAGGTTCGAGATGATCGCCGCAGGGCTCTCCCCTACGGTAAAGTAGGCGGCTGACATATTCCACAGCGCCGCGACATAATCGGACGCGAAGTATTCGAGCGTATCACGCAGGAGCGCCGTATCCGCGAAGAGTCCGCGCGTCTCGATCAGCAGGGAGATTTTATCCCTCTCCGCGTCGGGCAGAACCTTCTCGATCAGGCTTCTGGCGTTTGCGACCGCCTTCTCGACCTCAGCGTGAGACTCGGCGCGCAGGCGGATATTCGGGATCCGCAGATTAGAGGCGATCCGCAGGCAGCGCTCGATCTCATGGATCGCGTCATCAGCCTGTGTCTCGTCGCCGATATCGTTGATAACGTCGATACAGGGGAGCTTCAAATTACGGTCATACAGCATCCGCATCGTCGCCGCTGCCGAATAATCCTGGAATACGCCGCTCTTTTCGGAGAAAGCGGCGTTATTGATATTATGGGGCTCGATGCCCTCAAATTTAAAATATTCCGCGGCTGTACAAAATTCTTCAAAAGAAATATCATGCCAGCCCTTGGTAGAAAATGAAAATTTCATCGGGTATCACATACCTTTCCGTGTTTCGGCTCGAGATTCTTTCAGGAGCCGTGTATATCATGTCACGCGAGCAGTTCCTTTACGGGAAAAGGCACGCGTGCCTTAATCTTCTTCGTAAACAATCTTATTAACGGCGCTGATATAGGCGCGGACAGAAGCGCCGATGATATCGGTCGAAAGTCCGGTGCCGGAATAGATTCTGCCGCCGACACGCAGACGTACCAGCGCGTTACCCATCGCTTCTTTTTCCTGGGTGACGGTCTGGATCGAGAAATCGTCAAGCTCAAAGCGCCTGCCGATAATCTGCTCGATCGCGTGGAAGGCAGCGTCGATCGGACCGTCGCCGATGGCGATACCCTGTACCGTCCTGCCCTGGCGGTTCAGCGAGATCTGCGCCGAGGAGCTGATCTTGTTGCCGCTGTTGATCACATAGTTCTCGATCGTATAGGTCTCGGGTACCTGCAAGGCGGAGGAGGCGACGATCGCGTCGAGCTCCTTGACGCCGACGTTCTTCTTACGAGCAATCCGCAGGAATTCGTCATACACCTTGGCGATATCTTCATCGGAAAGATCGTAGCCCAACTTCTCGACGTTTTCGCGGACGGTATCGACGGTATCGTTCAGCGACAGCCGAACGCCGTCGTCTACGATCTCACGCGCGACCGCGCCGCGCGCCTTGCCGCTGATGATCCACTCGATCTGGTCAATGGCGCGATGCAGCTCGGTGGTACGAATCGCGGCGGTGATCCCGTAGTTTTCGCGGATATCCTTGATCAGCGCGCCGAAATCACGCAGCGGAGTCGCCTCGCCGCCGATCGAAGTCTTGACGCAGGAAGCGCCGTTTTTGACCGCTAGGATCGCCGCTGCGGTAGCGACGCCGTTTTTGTTATTGCAGAGCACGCCGACGGGAACCTCGATCACCTCGGTGATTCTATCGACAAACATTGCAAAATCATCGGGCAGCAGGATCGCCGCGTCATCACATAGAGTGATCTTGGAAGCGCCTGCCTCGACCGCACAGCGAACGGCTTCTTTCAGAAAATCCTCTTCTGCACGGGTAGCGTCAACGGCGGTGAACTCAACGTCATCACACAGGCTCTTTGCCTTTGTGACCATCATGGTGACATAATCACACATCTTATGCTGTTTCTTATGGAGGGTATATTCCATGATGGAAGCTGTCATGGGAAGCTCGATACGGATACGCGGATGAGCAGCCGTACCCAGCGCTTCCGCCGCACGGTCAACCGCCTCGGCAGAGGTTGTCGCCGCGACGGATAACACGCTGTGCTTCACAAAGGAAGCCGCGGTACGCACCAAAAGGCTGTCTGCCTTTGTCGTGCCGATCTCGGGTAATTCGACGGCGTCTACGCCCAAGCGCTCCAGCTTACGCGCGATCTCGAGCTTTTGCTTAAAGGACAGGGACGACTTCGCGTCCGATAAGGTAGTGTCTGCGATCTTGATCTGATTCATCATATCTTTCCTCCTAAACAGATAGAAGTTTCATAACCGTATTGATTTTTCTGTATGTATTCAGAAATCAAAAAGCCCCCGAGGTCAACACCTCAGGGACGAAAACACTTCGCGGTACCACCCTGCTTACCGTAAAAACGGTCGCTCACCGGGCTCGATCAAGCCCTCTGTCATGATAACGGGACAATCCGGAAACGCTTACTGGTCACGGTCTATGATTGTTACAATCAAAACGTTTTCACGTTCAGCGTTTCTGCTCCGAAACGAGACTCTTTCGCTGCTCCCCTGCTGTCTCACACCAACCGACAGCTCTCTGAAAGCTTCTGCAGCGAAGATAATTTCATCAACGCATTTTGTGGTTATTTTGCTGTAAAGTAATATAACACAATGTGAAATGATTGTCAAGCGCATTCATTCACGAAACCGTCAATTTGGTTTTTATGCTAAACAGAGAAAACCGGACAAGGAAAATTATAGCGCTTTTGACAAGGAGTCAACGCATCGGCTGAAGATACCGCAGCCAACGCGTCAGCCTGCCGCTGCGCTTCCGCAGTTATGATACAAAAAGCGACGGGTTTCCGCCCGCCGCTTTGTATCAAAAGAAATGGATTAAATCTCGACTGTCCAGCCGTACTTGTCTTCGATCTCGCCCCACTGGATCCCGGTGAGGGTATCATACAGGTGCTGGGAGAGCTTGCCGATCTCGTTATTGTTGACGGTGTACTTATGATCCTTATAGCACAGCTCGCCGATCGGAGAGATAACCGCCGCGGTACCGCAGCCCCACGCCTCGTCCAGCGTACCGTCAGCCATCGCCTGACTGAGCTCCTCAACAGGCAGCAGGCGCTCGTTGATATTGTAGCCCTCGTTCTTTAACAGCTCGATACAGCTCTTGCGCGTGATACCGGGCAGGATGGAGCCGGTCAGCTTGGGGGTGACGATCTCGTCGCCGATCTTGAACATAACGTTCATCGCGCCGACCTCTTCGATATACTTGCGCTCTACGCCGTCGAGCCACAGTACCTGGCTGTAGCCCATCTGCTCGGCACGCTCGCCGGCACGGTTGGAAGCCGCATAGTTACCGCCGCACTTCGCGTAGCCGGTACCGCCGCGTACCGCGCGGACGTCCTCGTCCTCGATCATGATCTTGACGGGATTCAAGCCTTCTTTATAATAAGAGCCTACCGGAGAGGCGATGATCAGCAGCTCGGCGTGATGCACCGCGTGAACGCCTAAGCTCTCGTCATCACCGTACATAAACGGACGCAGGTACAGGGACGTACCCTTATCGGAGGGCGTCCAGTCCTGTTCGAGCCGAACGAACTCGAGCAGCGCCTGCATCGCGTCCTCCTCGGGCATCTGCGGCAGGCACAGACGCTCGGCGGAATTATTCATACGACGGATGTTCTCGATCGGTCTGAACAGCTGAACCTTACCATCCGCGCGGCGATATGCCTTTAAGCCCTCGAAGATCTCGGAGCCGTAGTGCAGTACGGTAGAAGCGGGATGGATGGAGAGATAGCCGAAGGGCTCGATACGGGGATCATGCCAGCCGATCTCCTTATCCCATGTCCAGCGGAACATATGGTCTGTAAAAATCTTACCGAAGCCGAGGGTGGAAGAATCAGTAGGCTTCGCCTTGGGATTCGGGTTTAACGTTACTTTGATATCCATGATTTCCTCCTGTTATACAATGTCAGCGGCAGTAACCGGAGAAGGGTTCTGTCATGCTTCATTACGATATTTGTTGCTGTTATTCGCCGAAGTCGGCACCCATTTGGATCGCCTTGAAGTTGGTATCCTTCATGTTGGCGCGCTTCGCGGAGATGACCTTATCCAGCGCGGCACGGATGCCGTCCTCGGTATAATCGCCGGTCTCCTTCAAGAGCTTGCCGACGATGATCATGTTGGCGAGGTTGCCGAGCTTCTCATCGGAAGCCATACGGGTAGCAGGGATATAAAAGACCTTGACGTCGTCACGCTCGACCTTGCGCTCGATCAGGGTAGAATCGGCAAAGATCATGCCGCCGGGCCTGACCTTGCTCTCGAAGCGATCGAGAGACGGCAGGTTCATAGCGACGAGGATGTCGGGATTCGATACGATCGGTGAACCGACGGGCGTATCGGAGACGATGACGGAGCAGGAAGCGGTACCGCCGCGCATCTCGGGACCGTAGGAGGGCAGCCAGCTGACCTGCTTATCCTCGATCAGTCCCTTATAGGCGATGAATTTGCCGGCGAAGAGAATTCCCTGACCGCCGAAGCCGGAGAACAACATATTTTTCGCGCTCATTACTCTGCCTCCTTTTCTTCTGCGGAACGATCCTTATAGACGCCTAAGGGATAATAAGGCAGCATATCGCTCTCGATCCAATCCAGCGCCTGCTTGGGCGTCATGCCCCAGTTGGTCGGGCAGGAGGATACCACCTCTACGAGAGAGAAGCCCTTGCCGTCGATCTGGTTCTGGAACGCCTTTTTGATCGCCTTCTTGGCGTTGCGGATATTCTTGACGTTATTCACGGTGACGCGCTCGAGGTACTCGGGACCGACCAGCTCGGAAAGCATCTCACAAACCTTGATCGGATAACCGCACGCCTTGGGATCGCGGCCGTAGGGCGAGGTCTGGGTGACCTGACCGACCAGCGAGGTAGGCGCCATCTGACCGCCGGTCATACCGTAGATCGCGTTGTTGATAAAGATGACGGTGATGTTTTCGTTACGGGCAGCCGCGTGAACGGTCTCCGCCATACCGATCGAAGCCAAATCGCCGTCGCCCTGATAGGTAAAGACGATGTGGTTCTCGGGATCGGCGCGCTTGACGCCGGTAGCAACCGCAGGAGCGCGGCCGTGAGCCGCCTCGATCATATCACAGTTGAAATAATTATATGCCATAACGGAGCAGCCTACGGGGGCGATACCGATGGTCTTGCCCTCGATGCCCAGCTCGTCAATCACCTCGGCTACCAGACGGTGTACGATACCGTGGGTACAGCCGGGGCAGTAATGCAGCGGCACGTCGATCAGTGCGTGCGGTTTCTCATATACAGCCATTATGCAATCCCTCCGTTTACTTCTTTGATCGCGCTGAGCACCTGATCCGGATCGGGGATCATGCCGCCGGCGCGGTTGCACAGGGTGACGGGACGCTTACTCTCGATCGCCAGTTGGACGTCCTCGATCATCTGTCCCATATTCAGCTCGACGGAAATGAACGCCTTCGCGTGCTCGGCAGCCTTTTTAAAGGGAGCCTTCGGGAACGGCCAGAGGGTGATCGGACGGATCAGACCGACCTTGATCCCGAGTTTTCTGGCTTCATCGACAGCGTTCTTCGATACGCGCGCCGCGATACCGAAGGCGGCGATCACGATATCGGCGTCATCAACCTTGTACTCTTCATATCTGGTTTCGTTCTCTTCGATCACCTGATAGCGTTCATAACGCTTGAAGTTGAGCTGCTCGAGCTCCTCGGGAACGAGAGAAAGGGAGTTGACGATATTATGCTCACGCGAAAGCTGTGTGCCGGTGGTCGCCCACGGCTTCTCGGGCGCGGGATTCACCTTGAGATCGTCGATGGATACGGGCTCCATCATCTGTCCCATGGTACCGTCGGCAAGGATCATCGCGGTCATGCGGTAGGTATCCGCCAGCTCAAAGCCCTTGACGGTCAGCTCAGCCATCTCCTGAACGGAAGCGGGAGCCAGTACGATCATATGATAATCGCCGTGACCGCCGCCGCGGGTAGCCTGGAAGTAGTCGGACTGGGAGGGCTGGATGCCGCCGAGTCCGGGGCCGCCGCGCTGGACGTTGACGATCAGCGCGGGCAGGTCGGAGCCTGCCAGGTAGGATAAGCCCTCACCCTTCAGGGATACACCGGGAGAGGACGAGGAGGTCATCACACGTTTACCGGCAGAAGCGACGCCGTACACCATATTGATCGCGGCGATCTCGGATTCTGCCTGCAGGAAGGTACCGCCGATCTTCGGCATCACCTTTGCCATATAAGCAGCTATTTCTGTCTGAGGGGTGATCGGATAACCGAAGTAATGCATACAGCCTGCCTTGATAGCGGCGGCGGCGATCGCTTCGTTGCCCTTCATCAAAATCTTATCAGCCATTCTATTTCATCACCTTTCTACCTTGATAATACAGTCGGGACACATCATGTAGC
Source organism: uncultured Ruminococcus sp. (assembly GCA_902797825.1). GTDB lineage: Bacteria > Bacillota > Clostridia > Oscillospirales > Acutalibacteraceae > Ruminococcoides. The sequence goes on from CADBUN010000084.1 coordinate 10,940, forward strand.
AGGATGCACAGCCGATACACTGATCCATATCGGTGCATTCGACGGGGTGATGTCCCTTTTTGTTGATCTTGTCTGTGGCGATACGCAAAATCCCCTTCGGGCAAGCGTCCACACACAGCGCACAACCCTTACAGTTGTCGGTCTTGAATGTCAGTTTTGCCATATACATTTCCCTTCTTTATCATAAAAATATTATGTATGATGATTTCACCTGAATTGCGGTATCCGTTAAACCGGTCTTTTTTGAAGCTTCAGGCAAAATAATGGGCTGATTTTCTCTTTGAGTTCATCAAATAAGCGATCCTCAACCGTGGTCAGAACCAACGGCAGGTTCGACAGGCGGGCTACCTCTCCGGCATACCGGACGGAGCCGAGAACATCCTCAGCGGTCGTCTCCCCTGCTAAGTTCGAATTATTGATGATCCCCGTGAACGGGATGCCGCACGCCGCCTCGATCTCGCGCATGACCTCGATCGTCGAGGGCGCGTCGGGCGTTAGGGGGCGGAATTTGTTGACCACCATCAGCATCTCATAGTCGTTTTCGTTCAGGATCGCGTCGCGCAGTCTGCCCAGCGCATAGGCGCCGCGGTCGTCGCCGCCGATATCCATAATCACGGAGAGACTGTTATCATCGGTGATCGCGTACAAATCGGCAGGCATAGACGGCAGATCCACGTTGGAGGACGCAAAGTCGGAACAGATCAGGCGAATGCCGTGCTCCTTAAATGTTTCCTCGCTGTCCTTCGAGCGGAAATAGGGATTGACGATATCGAGATCGGCGATCGCGACATTGTCGCGCTGTGAACGCAGATCAAGCGCCATGTTAACGGCAATATTGGTCTTTCCCGAGCCGTAATGACCGCATAATATTGTTAAACGTTTATAGTTCATTTGTATTCACCTACTTTTCGTTGTAGATGGTAAGCCTCCGTTCCTAAGGGCGGAGGGTTGCCGGGTTTATTCAAGCAACCTCTCCCCATAGGAAAAGAAATCTATTGATTACAGCAGATTCCTCTGAATCTTACCGCTGGTCGTCTTAGGCAGGCTCTCGCGGAAAACGACGATACGCGGATACTTATAAGGAGCGGTATGCGTCTTGACGTAATCCTGAATCTCCTTCTTGAGTTCGTCGGTTCCCTCAGTACCCTTAACGAGTACGATCGAAGCCTTGACGACCTGACCGCGCACGGGATCGGGCGCTGCGGAGACGCCGCATTCGAGCACGTAAGGCAGCTCCATGATAACGGATTCGATCTCGAACGGTCCTATGCGGTAGCCGGAGGACTTGATCACGTCGTCGGCACGACCGACATACCAGAAGAATCCGTCCTCATCACGCCAAGCCAGATCGCCGGTATGGTAATAGCCGTTACGCCAGTTTTTGCGCGTGGACTCGACGTCGTTATAGTAGTACATCGCCAGACCGCAGGGCATACCGTCTGCGATATTGATGACGATCTCACCGGGCTCACCGTCGGGAACATCGTTGCCGTCCTTGTCAATCAGGTGGATATCATAAATCGGAGAGGGCTTACCCATCGAGCCGATCTTATGCGGCGCGCCGATCATGTTGCAGATAATAACGGCGGTCTCGGTCTGACCGAAGCCTTCCATGATCTGTAAGCCCGTGAGCTTTTCAAATTGATAATATACCTCGGGGTTCAGTGCCTCACCCGCGGTTGTCATGCGCTTGACCGAGGAGAAATCGTATTTGCTGATATCCTCCTTGATCATCATACGCAGCATGGTAGGCGGCGCGCAGAAGGTGGTAATATGATATTTGGCAAACATCGGCAGAATGTCATCGGCATGGAAGCGGTCAAAGTCATAAACAAACATCGGCGCTTCACAGAACCACTGACCATACAGCTTACCCCAGGCAGCCTTTGCCCAGCCGGTATCGGAGATGGTAAAATGCAAGCCGTCGGGATCGACGTTATGCCAGAAATGAGCGGTCATAAAGTGTCCGAGCGCCAGCTTATAGCTGTGGGCGGCGATCTTCGGATAGCCCGAGGTGCCGGAAGTAAAGTACATCAGCATGATGTCGTCGCCGCAGGGCGTGCTCTCCTTGCGCTCAAAATGAGAGGAGAACAGGCGGTATTCTTCATCAAAGTTACGCCAGCCCTCACGCACGCCGTTGACCATAATGCGCTTGAGCTGCGGATAGTTTTCCATCGCTTTTTCGACCTCTTCGGCAGAGTAGCCGTCGCCGGTACAGACGATTGCGGAAACACCCGCCGCCTTGAAACGGTATTCGAGATCGTGCGCCTGCAGCTGGTTCGTCGCGGGGATCGCGATCGCGCCGAGCTTGTGCAGACCGATGATGGCAAACCAGAACTGGTAATGACGCTTTAAGATCAGCATCACGCGGTCACCCTTGCGGATGCCTAAGCTCTTGAAATAATTCGCGCACTGGCAGGAGGCGTGGCGGATATCGGTAAAGGTAAAGCGGTGTTCGGTTTTGTCGTTGCCGACATGGATCATCGCCAGCTTGTCGGGATCCTTATAGGAAATCGCGTCGATAACGTCGTAGGCGAAGTTGAAGTGATCGGTATTCTTGAAGGTCACCTTCGTGGGCGTTCCGTTTTCGTTAACCTCGTAATCCACGAACTTTTTCCAGACGCGCTCCTTGGTGTCGGTATTCTCGACCTTTTTGGAGGCGATCGCCCGGGTAGAGGTCAACTCGGGAATCGGCTCGCCCTTGGGATTGAGGACAATTGCGTAAAAGATACAGTCCTGCTCGCCGACCGCCATCTCGCCGTGCGGCGTGTTGGAGTCAAAATAAATCGTATCGCCGGGGCCTAAGATTTCTTTATGATCGCCGACCTGTACCATCAGCTGGCCCTCGATGACGATATCAATCTCCTGACCGTCATGCGTCGTCAGCTCCATCGGCTTCGTCTGCGCCTCCGGGTTGTACTTGCTCTTGACGTACAGAGGCTC
>CADBUN010000085.1 GCA_902797825.1 uncultured Ruminococcus sp.
AGCGCGATACCTTCGCCCAGCGCGACGAAGATGATCGCCTTACCGAACGCCTTGGGATCCTCGCTGGTGGCGCCGATCGCCGCGGGAGCGGCGTTGCCGACCGCGATACCGCCGCCGATACAGGACAGACCGGTCGCCGCCGCGGCGCCGATAAACGCCATGCCGCTGCCGGCAGCCTCACCGGCAGCCTCGGTGCCTGCCGCGCCTGCCGCAAACGGACAGATCATGCATACCGCAAAGACAAAGGCAAAGGACGCGAGCTGCATCAGCACGGCGGTCTTGCGGTTCTTGCCGCGCGATACCGCCTTGACGGCGATCAGCACGGAGCCGATCAGGAAAACAACGGGTAAAATCATCAGTAAACAATCAAAAAGAGTCATCTTAATAACCTCCAATATTAATCATGAATCAGTTTCACGGGCTTGAATTCTCTTCCCTCGCCCGAATAGAAGCGGCTGAACATCTCGTAATACTCCAGCCTTAATACCTGTATCGCCACCAAGAGCGCCTCCAGCCCCATGACCAGGATGTTGCCGATCACGACGATCACCCAGTAGGCGACCGAGCCGGCGCCTGCCGTCTCGGCAAGCACAAACACGACGAGCATCATACCGGCGTGTACCAGCACAAACGCGCCGACACGCAAAAAGCTCATGGTATTCGTCACATAGCTCAACAGAACCTCGATGGATTCAAACAGGTTTTCGACGATATAGCCGCCCCAGCTCTCGGGCTTCCAGTCCTTCTCGCCGTTGACCAGCTTCGACAGCGGCTCGGCAAAGAAGATCAGGATAAACGGCAGCACCACCAAAATCAGGATATACGGGAGCGTCATCACATGAAGCCCCAGCATCATCTCAGCCAGCAAGCCGAACACCAGCGCGCTGTAGAATATGATACCGGCGACGCCGCTGGTGCTGAACAGCGCCCTGCCGTAGTTTCGCTGCTTGATCGAGCTGTAAACGTTGAGGAACATCGCGACGATCAGCAGCACCACGCCGACGCCGATCGCGCCGAGGATGATGGTGTTGGTGTTTTCGGGCGCCATCACCTCGATCGGCTTGGTGCCCTTGGGACAGCCGAACAGCTCAAACAACGGATCGAGCACGTGCTCAAAGCCGAAGAAGCTGCCGAACAGGGTGCCGAACACCATCGAGCTGATGCCGCAGGGCAGAAGGATCTTGCCGATCTTCATCTTCTTGAGCTTCCACATCAGCCAGCCGACGATCGAAAGGCACAGCCCCTGACCGAGGTCGGCGAACATCACGCCGAAGATCAGGATATAGGTAATCGCTACGAACAGCGTGGGATCCATCTCGTTATATTTCGGAACGCCGTACATCTCGGTATAGAATTCGAAGGGCTTGGCAAGGAAGCAGTTTTTCAGCTTCACGGGAGGATGCTTATCCATCTCGTCCTTGGCGTCGGAAAAATCGAGCTCAACGCTCTTGATCTTTAACAGCCTGCCCTTGACCTCCTTCATGCTCTCGGTAGGGAGCCAGCCGACGATGATGAAGCTGTTGCCGTGCCGCAGCGCCTTGCTGCGGATCCCCGTATACAGATTCAGCTCCTCGAGCTTCGAGAGGCAGCGGCAAATCTGATCGCGGTTCTCGCCCAGATACGCGTCCAGCGTGTGCTGCGCGTCGCTGAGCTTTTGCTCCAGCTGCGGCAAAAGCGCCTGGAACTCCTCGACCTTCTCGCCGGGCGTCTCATAGCCGCCCGACAGGTCGGTAGGTTCAAAATACAGCCCTTCAAAGATTTTATCAATCCTGCCGATCTCGTCAACGGGCGCAAAGTACACGCCCCAGCAGTGCGTCTTATCCTCCGAACACACCGTAAAATCGACATAGCTGTCGTTTTTATACGCCTCGAGCTTCTGGAGGCTGTCCTTGGGGAGCTTGCCGAAGCGCGCCTTCATATACTGCATCCGAATCACCTGTTCGATCTTGACGTCCAGGTTAAAGAAATGCTTGGCGACGCTGAGGTAATGCGCCGTTTCGTCACGTTCGGCGGCAGCGGCTCCGATCTCGTTGAGCAGCGTATCAATCCGGGTTCCGATGGCTTCAGCCTGCGCGATCAGCTCCTCATACGAGGGGTTATAATCGCTCACCTCCACCAGCGGAAACTTCCGCTTGGAACGCGTCAGAGCAGCCTTCAGGTTTGCCAGAGGCTCGGCATAACTGCTTTTGGACGGGATGTGCGAAAAATCACGGATATCGGTATAAAAATTACTGACCTCGTCGGGATGAAACACGCCGGATTCACCAAGTACGGCGATCACGTCGTCGAGACTGTCCGTCAGTCCGATGACGTTCACCGCCTGCATGGATGATACAGCCAAATTTCAGTCACCTCTTTCATTGGAGTATTCCGTGCGGTCAACGCAGGAGCATCGACCGGATTATTTTGGGATCCACCTGATAGCGGATGCCCTCGATCATACAGATCACGTCTGTCAGCTCGGCTTCCGAGAGAAACATGAACGAAATCATCACGACCGAAGGGTTATCGGAAAGGTGGAGATATTTTTTTGACATTTGATACTGTCCCCGGGGACCGATATCGCGGTTATATTCGCTGTCGTCCTTTTGCAGCAGCTTGCCGTAACGGGTTCCCTGTACGATACGGACGACCTCTTCGGCAGTCTCCGCGCGGCACATACGGTCGATCGTAGAGGCGCCCAGTCCGCTTTGCTCCGAAGCGATATTGGTTTTGATATCCTCGGGCGACATATGGTAATAGCGCTTGAGGCGAATGATCCTCGAGATGATGCTGTAGTCGTTGATGCTGGTAAAAATTCTGGTCAGCTCGCGCCGCTCGCTGCCGCCGGTTCTCTTGTTGATATAATCCAGCACGAACCGCACGATATAGGCATAGAGCCGGTTCTCGATATCCGAGACGGGGATCCTGCCCTTATCATCAGGAGAGAACTGACGGAGAATATCGTCATAGGGCGTATGATCCAGCACCGCGATCAGCTCGTCGTAGCTGCGCGCGTTAGCCATTTTGTTAAAGTCGATCTCGGTATGCTTTGACAGGAACGCCGGGAACTGGAAGATGAATTCCTCCGGCGATTTGGCGTTGAGCAGCACCATGAACCGAACGATCTGTTCCACCTCGGATTTCGCGACGACATAGCGCGAGAGACCGGCGCTGACGCTGGAATCGTAGCGGCAGAGAGAATCGAACTCGCGGAACTGGTACTGCCGCAGCAGCGCCTCCAGCCTGCCGCGGTGCGCGTCGCGCTCGGTGAGCTCCTCCAGCGCGGCGGCAAAATGGGTATGCGATTTGAGGTATACCATCACCTCGGGAACGCTCTGACAGGCAAGGATGCCGTCATAATCTCGGGCTGTGAGGAATTTGCCGTACTTCGCCCGCGCCTTCGTCAAAACGGCATATGAAGTAGTCGCAGACATCACATCACCTCCTGTCAGTCGATCACGCGGCTGACGATTTCGTCAACCCATTTGTCGCGGTTCTGTTCAAAATCCGCCCGCAGCTTGATCAGCACCGACTCCTGCTTTGCGGTAGTATCGGCGAGCTTTCTCTCAAACAGCTTTTCGACATAGGTCGCGTCTTTGGCGATCTCTGTCTCTGCGTCGTCCATATATTGTTGATAGATTGCCTGTGCCTGCTGTTCGATGCGCTGACGCTCCTTTTCGGCAGCCTTTTGGTTGGATTCCTCCAGCGCCTTCGCTTCGTTGTCTGCTTCGACAATCCGTTTAATCATATCCTGCAAAACTATCACCTCCGATATGCTGGAATCAGGTTAGCGGCGAGTGGTTAGTGGGTAGTGGTCAGTGGCAAGTAGCAAGTAGCCAGCGGCAAGTGGCAAGTGACCGGTAGGAATTTGTAGGGACGATCACTGATCGTCCGCTTGGCAGAACATTTCTGTCCAATCCTGCGCTTTCAATCACAAAAACATTACCGGCGGCAAGCGGCACGCAGATATCTCCGGAAGCGCTCTGTGCCTGACGCAACAGCCCCGACAATTTACGGTTATCGGTCGCTTACCGTCCGAGTGCCTCCCGCTCCTCTTCCCTGCTCCCGGTATCCCCTCGCAAAATTACTTTTTATTGTAGCACGCTTGTTTTCAAAATTCAATAAATTGCGGCATTTTTTTACCTGCTTTCGACATTTTCCCTGTTTTCGCTCCAGCCGATTGATGAAAACCGATGTGACTTCACGGCTTCGGTAAAAATCCCCCTGCGGCAGCGATGCGCTGTCACAAGGGGGGGATATGAAGCATCGGTTATTTCAGGATACCGGCGGTGTACTTATAGGCGATGACGCGCGTACAGGCTTCCTTGAGCTGTGCCTCGGTGATGGTGCCGTCCTTCACCGCCGCGACAATATCGTTGTAGGCGGTAGCATAATCACGCACCAGAATCAGGTCGTTGCCGGCTAAGACCGCCTGGACGACAGGCTTCCTGCCCTCGGCATAAGCGGAATAATCGGCGTCGTCGAGCACATCGGTCATGATAATGCCCTTAAAGCCGACGGAGGAACGAAGCTCGGTATGGAGCGTGGGAGATAACGCGGCAGTATGAGCGGCGTCGATATTCTTCACGACAACGTTGGACATCATGATGAAGTGAGCGCCTGCCTCCGCTCCCTTTTTAAAGGGGGTATAGTCGTTCTGGCGGATCGTCTCGGCAGGGCGGTCGTCCGTCACGGCTCCTACGCCGGTCACAGCGCTGTCGGGAACGGTGCCGTAGCCGGGGAAGTGCTTTAAGCAAGCGGATACGCCCTTCGCCTGGTTGAACTTTGCCGCGTATTCGGCAATCGAGGAAGCCGTCTCCACGTTACCGTCGGCAGAGCGCGAATACATGATCTGATCGGCTGACTGTGCCAGATCGACAACAGGCGCGAGGTTCAGATTAATGCCGACGCTCTTGAGCATCGTGGTCTTTGCGTCCTCTGCCTTTTGCACTGCCTGCAGTCCGCCGCTTTCGAACTCGGTTCTCAGCGCGTTAAAGTCATATTCCGAGAAGCTGTCCAGATCCGACAGGGTGGTATAGGAGCCGCCCTCCTCCTGTGCGGCGAGGATCGGCTTGACCTTTGCGTCGGTGGAGGCCGCCAGGAGTGCAGCGGTAATATTTTCCTTGGATAAGCCCTGGAAATTGCCGCTTTCGAACAGCATACCTGCCAGATGACAGCGGTTGATCTCCGACGCGGCGGTCGAAGCATCCGCACAGATACCGAGCAGCAGCTGCCCTGCCATCTCTTCGGCAGACAGATTCGCCGTATATGCCGCTGCCTTTTCCGACGCGGCGGCGAAAACATCGCTCGAAGCGACAACCGCGGTATCATTCTGCGTCGGCGCCTTGGGCGCTTCGGAGGAGTCGGTCTTAGCCGGCGCCTGAGTGGCGGCTTCTGTCGGGGCGGTATTCTTACTGTTTAAAACATTGGTAACGTCCATATAACGGTACAGCGAATAGCCGAACGCACCGCCTGCGAGCAGCAGCAGTACCGCGGAAATGATGATAAATTTCTTCATGCTTAGCCTCCTGTTATGCCTTCATACCAACCCGTCATCCTCTGCTCAAACGGGAATCAACCTTGTCCGTCCGAGAGAATGCCTAATACTTCGACAACGCAGCTATGCGGAATTTAACGCAATAGATGTTAAAGGGTTTTATTTGAAATTAGTATAAAACAATTTTCCCGTATTCTCGAGTCATCAAAAACAAGGTTAACCCTCACGGAAAAGCCGGGATCAGTACAAATACCCAGATGTATTTAAGCAAGATATACTATACCACAATATATGGTTTTTTTCAATAATTATTGCCAAAGTGTAATATTTGACAGCGCGAAAAAGCCCTCCCGTGAGCCGGGAGGGCGGTAAAGTAACAAGTTTGATAATTATTCGGCGCAGCTACGGGCGTCACTGATTCCCCGCGCCTTCGGTCGGCGGCGTTGTCTCATCGTTCATGAGTCCCTCGGGAATCTTTGCCAGCGGCGTATAGAAAACGTCCAGCATGGTGCGGATCGCATCCTCGTCCTTGACGTTCAGCTCGGCGAATTCGCCCTCGGTAAATGTACCCTTGAGGCTGACATACTCGATCTCTGAGGCGCCGCGGAGCTTCGACGCAGCGGTAGAGGCGATATAGGTCATCTTCGGCAGATCAAGCGTGGTGTCGGAGTTGGAGGAGATGGTATTGTACAACTTCGAGACCACCGAGATATCCTTCTTGACCGCCGGAACCGCCGCCTGCATAAACGCCTGAATATACGCCTGCTGGCGTTGCATACGGGCGTTGTTGGAGGCAAGCTTTTCGGTATCACGGCTGCGTACATAGTATTCGGCTTCCTTGCCGTGCAGGGTAACCAACTCGCCCTCTTTGATCGTGCGCCCGTTCTCGGGAGAGGTAAAGGTCATCGACGAGGTCAGAGTAACGCCGCCGATCAAATCGTTCAGCGTCATGAGCGCGTCCATGTCGATCGCGAAATAATCGTTGAACGGCAAACCGTAGAACAGGCGCATCAGCGAGGTGTTCGTGTTCTTGCCGCCTGTCACCTTTTCGCTGCCGTAGGCGTAGGAGAAGGAGATCTGCGTATGGCGCGTATCAATATACACGCCGTCTTTGGAGTAGAAATCGACGTCCGTCATTGTATCACGCGATACGCTCAGGATCTTGGCCTTGCCGGTCTTTGGATCAAAGGTAAAGATGTAAATCGCGTCCGCCATCCGCAGCGGCGTATTCGTTTGAGCCTCGGAGCCTTCATCAATACCGATGAAGGTCACGCTGATCAGATCCTCGTTCAGCTCATAGGAAACGCCGTCATAGGTAATGACGCGTCCGGTTTTGTCCACAAGGACAACGGAACCGTCCCCCGTCGGGATTGAGATGCTGAAGTCATCGCCGGCTCTCAGCCTGTTGCGACCGATCTCCCTGAGGATGAAGAACGTACCTCCGAACGCGATCGCCAGCACCAGCACGATGCTCACGATGATGATCGCAACCCGCTTCCCGGTGGAGAGTCCCTTAAAGCCGGTATGCTTGCGCTTTTTCACGCGCTTGCCGCGTTTGTTACGAACAACAGGCGTCACGTATATATAATCATTATCGTCTTCATCGTAATCATCGGTATATTCGACGTTGATTTCGGACGCCTGCGCGCGTTCGTCATGCTGATGATGGTGATGACGGTGTTTTTTCTTCTTGGATTTATCGGGCGGAATCACATAGTCAAAGACGTCGTCCTGCGGTGTTTTATCATCCCCCCGGGACTTTGCCGCACGCGCTTTGGAATCATCCCCGTCAGCAGGTGTGCCGGTCGCGCCGTCCTCTGTTTCACCCTGCGGCTGCTGTCTCAGCTCATCTGTTTCGCTCATCTACTAACACTCCCTGTACCAGATATCGTGTATTTGACGCGCCGCCCGTACAGGTGCTCAGCGTCAGAATTTTATTGTCCGTTGTCAGCGCCACGCCCTCACGCACATTCGCGTTATAGGAATGGGGCTGCAGCGTCGAATTGATGAATTCCTGAAAACTCTTGTTATCCTTAAAGTTAAAGGAATTCAGAATGTGCCTGTCATCAAACGTATAGGCGGAGTAAATCAAATAGGTAAACACCTTATCCTTTGTCACAACGAAGAACGTATTGTTTTCATCAAAGAAATCTTTATCCTCAAAGTCATGCAGCGAAGCAAACATCGAGCCGTTGAGCATATTGTGACCGTACATCACCGTCACCCTGTCGTGCATATCGGGATTGTTGCGAAT
>CADBUN010000086.1 GCA_902797825.1 uncultured Ruminococcus sp.
CTAAGATAAAGATAAAGAAAAAAATAAAAAGACAAAGACAAAGGCAATGATAATGACAAACGCCGCGCGCGGCGCTCAACTCATTTCAGTACATTCCTTTCTGTTCTTTTTCGCTTCTGTTCACTGTTCAGAGCAGGCTGGTGTTTCTCAGCTTATCGCGAAACCGCACAAAGCTCTCGGGCGGCTCGGCGGTGAATTCGAGATATTCACCCGTGACGGGATGGATGAAGCCGAGGCGGTAGGCGTGCAGGCACTGACCGTGAAGCGCGGTGATGACCTTGGACGGACCGTAGACCTCGTCGCCGGCGAGCGGATGACCGATATACGCCATGTGAACGCGAATCTGATGGGTGCGTCCGGTCTCGAGCCGACAGCAAAGATAGGTAAAGCCCCGGTACCGCTCCAGCACCGTGATGTGGGTGACGGCGGGCTTGGAGTTAAGCTGCGTCACGCACATCCGCTTGCGGTCGATCTTATGCCTGCCGATGGGAGCGTCGATCGTGCGCGCGTCCTCCCTGAGATTGCCGTAGCAAATCGCGAGGTACTCGCGCGTGAAGCTGTGCGCCTTGATCTGTTCGCTGAGCCCGGCGTGGGCGATATCGGACTTGGCGACCGCGAGCAGACCGCTGGTGTTCTTGTCGATCCGATGGACGATCCCGGGGCGCAGGGCGCCGTTGATGCCGCTGAGATGATCGCCGCAGTGCGCCATCAGCGCGTTGACCAGCGTGCCGCTTTCGTTACCGGGCGCCGGATGCACCACCATCCCCTTTGGCTTGTTGACCACGAGCAGGTGCGCGTCCTCATAGACGACGTCGAGCGGTATCGCCTCGGGGATGATAGCGACCGGCTTGGGATCGTCGATCAGCACCGTGATCCGGTCGCCGGGGACGGTCTTGTCCTTCTTTTTGACGGGCTTATCCCCGATCGTGACCTTGCCCTCGTCGATCAGCTTCGTCAGCGCGGAGCGGCTCAGCCCCTCGGCGCGGTCGGAGAGGTACTTGTCGAGACGGACGCCGGCTTCCTGCTCGGCGACGACGAATTCAAGCCGGTTCATCGTGCTTCGGCTTTTTGCCGCTCTTCAAAAAATCGGAGAAGAAGAGCAGGTAAACGATCAGGCAGACGGTGCCGGCGGTGATACAGTAATCGGCGAAGTTGCAGATCGGCGGAAAGAACGACAGGCTCAGGTAATCGACCACATAGCCGAGAAACAGCCGCTCGAAGAGATTGCCCAGTCCGCCGCCGATGATCAGCGCGGCGGCAACCGAGAAGAGCTTGCTTTTCTTATAATTCTTAAAAAGAAGAATAAGGAGCGCGATGATCACGATCGCCGTCACGACCGCAAAGATCACCGTTCCGTTCTGGAAGAGTCCGAAGGCGACGCCGCGGTTCTCGGAATAGGTCAGGCTGAACAGCCCGGGGATCACGGTGACGAAGCCCTGAGGCTTGACATGGGCTTCGATCGCGGTGCGGATACACTGTGAGAGGATCGGCAGGATCACGATGATGGCGATGTATACGATAAGCATATTAACACGTCCTGTCAGGAAAGATAATACAATGCGGTGTACCGTGTGATACACCGCATAGATGGTAAAGGGTTAATGGTCATGGTCGGAGAATTCTCCCTGTTACAAGGGGTAAATTGTGTCCGTCCCGATTTGTGGGATTGCCACGGAAAAAGACGCACGCGTCTCACAATGACGATTGGTATTCTGACAACTGAGAACTAACCGCTGATCACTGCCCGAGGATCGCGGCACAGCGCGCGCAAAGGGTGGGGTGCGCGGGATCGGCGCCGACGGTCTCGGAATACGCCCAGCAGCGCTCGCACTTCTCGCCCTCCGCCTTTTTTACCTCTACCGCCAGCTCGCCGGCGTCCGCCTTCACAAGCTTGACATCTGAGACGATAAACACCGCCTTCAGTTCGGGGAGGACTCTCTCGATGAAATCGTACTCCTCGCCGCTCGCCGTGAGGGTGATACAGGTCTCGAGGGAGGTCTTGACGGTCTTTTCCTTGATGACGGTCTCGAGCGACTTCTTGACGGTATCGCGCAGATCATGGATGCGATCCCAGGTGGCGATAAAGTCGTCCGCGATCTCGACGGCAACGGGCTTGGGCATCTCGTTGAAGAGGATGTTCGCCTTGTCGTCGGCGGCACGGTGCGGCAGGTAGCGCCAGATCTCGTCAGCCGTATACGCCAGAATCGGCGCGAGCATACGGGTGAGCGCGTCGAGGATCAGGTAGATCGCCGTCTGAGCGGCGCGGCGCGCGGGAGAAGCCGCCTTCTCGGTATATAATCTGTCCTTGAGGACGTCGAGATAGAAGTTACTCATATCGACGACACAGAACTTGTGGATCGAATGATAGACCTGGTGGAACTCGAAGCGGTCATAGGCGTTCAGGCACTTTTCGATCAATTCGTTGAGCTTGACAACCGCCCACTTGTCGATCGGCGTCAGCGCGGAGGTCTCGACCATATCCTTCTCGGGATCGAAGTCACTTAGGTTGCCGAGGATATAGCGCGCGGTGTTGCGGATCTTGCGGTAGGCTTCACTCATCTGCTTTAAGATATCGCGCGAGATGCTGATATCGGACTGGTAGTCGGACGACGCCACCCACAGACGGAGCACGTCGGCGCCGTACTGCTTCATGACCTCCTGGGGGCTGATGCCGTTGCCGAGCGATTTGCTCATCTTGCGGCGCTCCATATCGAGGATCATGCCGTGCGTCAGGACGGTGCGGTAGGGCGCGACGCCCTGGGTAGCGACGGAGGTAAGCAGGGAGCTCTGGAACCAGCCGCGGTACTGGTCGTTGCCCTCGAGATAGAGGTCAACCGGGGTACCGAGATACGGACGACGCTTGCAGACGCCGCGCCACGAGGAGCCGCTGTCGAACCATACGTCCATGATGTCTTTTTCTTTATCAAACGCCGCTGAGCCGCACTTGGGGCATACGGTGCCCTCGGGCAGGATCTCGGAGGCGTCCTTTTCGAGCCACGCGTTAGAGCCCTCTTTGCCGAAGAGGTCGGCGACGGCGAGCATGGCTTCCTTGTTGACATAGGGCTCGCCGCAGTCCCGACAATAGAAGATCGGGATCGGCACGCCCCACTTGCGCTGACGGGAGATACACCAATCCTTGCGGTCGCGCACCATCGCGGTGATACGCTCCTTGCCCCAGGCAGGGATCCACTCGACGGTGTTGATCGCGTCAACCGCCTGATCCTTGAAGTCATCGACGGAACAGAACCACTGGTCGGTCGCGCGGAAGAGGATCGGCGTCTTGCAGCGCCAGCAATGCGGATATTGGTGGGTGATCTTTTTGAGGGCGAAGAGAGCGCCGGTCTCATCAAGATACATCGCGATTTGTTTATTGGCTTCGTCCGTGGTCAAGCCGGCAAAGCGGCCGGCTTCCTCGGTGAGGACGCCGTCGCCGTTGACGGGACAAACGGTGGGGATATCGTAGTTTTGGCAGACGTTAAAGTCGTCTACGCCGTGACCGGGCGCGGTATGGACACAGCCGGTACCGCTCTCGAGCGTAACGTGCTCGCCGACGATCAGGAGCGACTCGCGGTCGAGGAAGGGGTGCTGCGTCTTCATGTATTCAAGCTCGGCGCCCTTGATGGTGGCGACGACCTCATAATCGGTCAGCTCAGCCTGCGCCATCGCGCCCTCATACAGGTCGGTCGCCATGACGTAGTATTCGTCGCCGCATTTGATGACAGAATACTCGTAGCGCGGACCGACACAGATCGCGAGGTTCGCCGGGAGCGTCCAGGTGGTGGTCGTCCAGATCACGAAGGATACCTTGGAGGGATCAATGCCCATTGCCGCGAACTTGCCCAGATCATCGGTCACGCGGAACTTGACATAGATCGAATGGCAGGGATCCTCGGCATACTCGATCTCCGCCTCGGCGAGCGCGGTCTTGCACTCGGGGCACCAGTAAACGGGCTTTAGGCCCTTATAGATATAGCCCTTATCCGCCATCTCGGCAAAGACCTTGATCTGCTCGGCTTCAAAGCGCGGCTTTAAGGTGATATAGGGATCGTCCCATTCGCCGATACAGCCCAGGCGCTTGAACTGGCTCTTCTGATCGTTGATATAGCCGGTGACGAATTCTTCACAGAGCTTCCGCAGCTCTAAGGTCGAGACGTCGGCGGAGTTGCCGATGCCTGCCTTGGCGCGCGCCTTGAGCTCGGTGGGCAGACCGTGGGTGTCCCAGCCGGGGACAAAGGGCGACTGGAAGCCTGCCATATTCTTATAGCGGACAATAAAATCCTTGAGAATCTTATTCAGCGCGTGACCGAGATGGATATCGCCGTTGGCATAGGGAGGGCCGTCGTGCAGCACATACAGCGGCTTGCCCTCGTTCTTTTTGATCAGCTTATCATAGACCTTCTCCTGCTCCCAGCGCTCGAGCGTCTTGGGCTCGGACTGCGGCAGACCGCCCCTCATCGGGAAGTCGGTCTTGGGGAGATTCAGGGTAGCGTTATAATCCTGGGACATTTTTCATACACTCCAAACTAGTATTAGGCGCGAACGCCTTTTTCGGTTATCTGCCGATTTGGCAGCTCACAATCGCTCCGAACGGCATAACCGCAAAACGAACTGTCAGCCGACTGGTTCCAATCGGCTGATTTTATACTAAGTAGCAATAAAACACTTTAATATCTATTGCGGAGAATTCCGCATAACTGCGTTGTCAGTCTTGACAGGCGCCAGCC
>CADBUN010000087.1 GCA_902797825.1 uncultured Ruminococcus sp.
ATAAAAACCTTTATCATCTATTGCAGTAAATTCCGCATAGCTTTGTTGAGCTCCTTGACATACGACAGTATGCCTGCGTCACTCGCCTCGCTCTGCGTAATTTATCACTAATATCTGATTAAATCTTTTTATCAAGGATTAGTATAAGGCTTCTTTGAATTCAAACGGATTGATTGAGTTTTTCTTCTATATTTTCAAACGTGTATTAAAAAAGCGAGAGTGCTGACTCTCGCTTTCGTGTTATCATCAAATATCACTAATTCTTTAATGCCTGCAGCGGTGCCGGTAATCTGCCGCCCAGGTTGATAAACCCGGAGGGATCGCCCTTTCTCAGCGACATGACGGGACCTGCGCCCAAGAGTCCGCCGAAGTTCAATTCTTCTCCGGCTTCTCTGCCGATCGCAGGGATCACGCGCACGGCGGTGGTCTTGCTGTTGACCATGCCGATAGCCGCTTCGTCTGCGATAATGGCAGAGACAGTCTCGGGAGTAACGTCTCCCGGAATTACCAGCATATCCAATCCGACCGAACAAACGGCGGTCATTGCTTCGAGCTTTGTGATATCCAGCGCGCCGCACTTGACGGCGTTGATCATACCGTGATCCTCGGATACGGGGATGAAGGCGCCCGACAGTCCGCCGACATGAGAGGAAGCCATCACGCCGCCCTTCTTTACGGCGTCATTAAGCAGCGCCAGCGCCGCGGTGGTGCCGTGACAGCCACAGATTTCGAGTCCCATCTCCTCCAGAATATGCGCGACGGAATCTCCGACAGCCGGGGTAGGGGCGAGGGAGAGATCGACGATCCCAAAGGGCACGGATAACCGTCGGGAAGCCTGCTGCGCGACGAGCTGTCCCATCCTCGTGATCTTAAACGCGGTTTTCTTTACGAGATCGGCGACCTCGGTGATATCCTGACAATCCGCCTTTTCCAATGCGGCTCTGACAACGCCGGGACCGGAAACGCCGACATTAATCACGCAGTCTGCTTCTCCCACGCCGTGAAAGGCGCCTGCCATAAAGGGGTTATCTTGAACAGCGTTGCAGAAGGTGACCAACTTCGCCGCGCCGATACAATTCTGATCAGCGGTCAGCTTGGCGGCATCAACCACTGCTTTACCCATCATCCGCACCGCGTCCATATTCAGACCTGCCTTGGTGGAGCCGATATTTACCGAGGAACATACCCGCTCGGTAACGGACAGCGCTTCGGGAATACTCTCGATCAGCGCGTAGTCTCCGGCGGCAAACCCCTTTTCGACCAGCGCGGAATACCCTCCGATGAAGTTGACGCCCAGGGTGTCTGCCGCTTTATCCAGCGCCTTGGCGAATTTGAGGATCTTTTGCGTCTGACACACACCTGCAATGATGGCGATCGGTGTGACGGCGATACGCTTGTGAATGATCGGGATACCGTATTCACGGGAGATATCCTCGCCTGTTTTAACGAGATCCTTGGCATAACGGCAAATCTTGTCATAGATCTTATCACACGCCTTGTCAATATCACTGTCGATACAGTCGATCAGCGAGATTCCCATCGTGATGGTACGTACGTCAAGGTTCTCGTTATCAATCATGTTTATGGTTTCTAAGATGTCTTTTGTTTCGAGCATAGGGCACCTCAGATTTTATGCATACTGTTGAAGATATCCTCATGCATGACGTGGATTTTGAGGTTATTCTCTTCGCCGACTGTTTCAAGCTTCTTTTGTAATTCATCGAAGGCGACGGTTGCCGCTCCGATATCTGCCAGCATGATCATCGCGAACATATCCTGCAAGACGCTCTGGGTGACCTCGATGATGTTGACGCCGACCTCGGCACAGGCGGTAGATACCTTGCTGAGGATACCGACGCTGTCCTTTCCGAGTACGGTGATAACTGCTTTCATATAACTCCTCCGTTTGATGTGATCAAAGGCTCCCTCTGCGGGGAGCCCTGATGGTAAATGCTTACAGTGTCGCGGCGATTTCCTTGATATATTCCTTCAAGCCCTCGCCGACTTCGGGATGATTCAGACCAACCTCGATGTTAGCCTGTAAAATACCGAGCTTATTGCCCATATCATAGCGCTTGGCACTGAATTCGACGGCGGTCATGCCGACGGTACGCGCCAGCTCAGCCATCGCGTCGGTCAGCTGAATCTCACCGCCGGCTCCCGGAGCGGTATGCTCGAGGATATCAAAGATTTCGGGCGGCAGAACGCAGCGTCCGAGGATGGAGTACAGCGAGAAGATGTCCTCCTTACGCTGGGGCTTTTCGATCATATCGGTGCATTTGAATACGTTATCATGCAGATTCTCAACCTTGAGGGAGCTGTATTTCTTGATCGCTTCCTCGGAAACAGGCTTAATGCCGAGCACGCCCTTGCCGAAGGTACCATAGGCGTCCACCAGCTCCTTGGTAGCCGGAATATCGCCGACGATAACATCGTCGCCGTACATGACGACAAAGGGATCGTTACCGACAAAGGTCTTGGCGCGCGATACCGCGTGACCGAGTCCCTTGGTCTCAATCTGGCGGATAAACTGAATGTTCGCGAGACTGTGGATATCCTTGATCGCGTCAAGCTGGGCGGTCTTGCCGGCTTTTTCGAGGGTATCCTGCAGGGTGGGGGAAATGTCGAAATGATCTTCAATAATTCCCTTACCGCGGTTGGTAATGATCAGGATATCGGTAATACCGGACGCTACCGCTTCCTCGACAATATACTGAATCGCGGGCTTGTCTACGATGGGGAGCATCTCCTTCGGCATCGCTTTGGTGGCAGGGAGCACTCTGGTACCCAGACCTGCGGCGGGAATTACAGCTTTTGTGATTTTCATAAGATGGTTCCTTTCTATGAAGTATTAGGTTGATGGTTGCTACATGAAATTCGTAATGATCGTCGGCAGGTAGGTGGCGATGAGGTAAGCGACCAACAGCGATACTGCCAGCGCCAGATTAACGCCGCCCTTTGTTTGCAGGATGGTTTCGGGGTTTTCCTCTCCGGCGGTTTCCTTGATCTTGATGATTTGCTTTTTACAGTGCTTGAAATACATCCGGTTAAAGCATAGTCCGATCACGACCATCATCACGATGCGGATGATAGAAATCAGCGTGGGCAGGTACAGCACCAGGATATCGGTGACACTGCGGTCGCGCATAAAGGTCATCAGGGATGAAACCATATCACCGGCGCCGAAGCTGTTATAGTATATGGAAATAAATTCATTATACAGCGAGCTGTAGGCGTAGGTGAGATAGGTCTCGACTGCGATCATCGCGATCTGCAGGGCGGTGAACAGGGCGCCGAGCTTGTACATCTTGCGATACAGCATATAGCCGCCCGTAAACAGCGCTGCCGCAAAGTTGAATTTACTTTTGTTCAGGTTGCAGATATTCGAGAAAACACGAATAAAGTACGGCGTATTTTGCTTGACATATTTTGCCGCTTCACCGGCTGTGACGCCGTCGCCGAAATCGGCGTCGCTCTTCACGCCGCCCAAGGGATCCATCATGGTGGCGAAGATCGGATTGCCTGCCTGACCGCCTGCAAAAGGACCGGCTGCCGGGTTTTGCTGCGCTTGTCGGTTTTCTGCGTCATTTTTGTTCAGCGGCGCGCCGCAGTATTTACAGAAGAACGCGTCTTTATCATTCTCCTTACCGCAGGCGAGGCACTGCTTCACCTCGGCTTTGGTAGCCTGATGCTCCGCCTGATAATCGTATCCCTCGGCGTGACGATGCTCGTTGCTGCAGTGACCGAGCTGTTCATAGCACGCCCGATGATGGGGTGTGCCGCAGTCGGGACATACGACGATATCGTCATCGGCGTGGAAGTTTTTTTGACAAACGGGACATTGATTTCCGATGTAGTCCATAACTTACTCCTGTATAATTCAGTAGCAAATCCTCGCTGACCTGTTGCCGTGAGCGGTTCGACTGAGCCCGGCAGATCATTTTTGATTTGCTTTACCTTTGTCTTAATTGTATTTGTCATATTATTATAACAAATATTATGGGATAGTGCAACTAAATTTTTGCGAACTGTACAACGATTATGTCTGAGCGCCGAAATCTGCAAGTTTCATCTTTACATCTTTCCCGATTTGTATTATAATTCATTCAGAAAAACCGTGTAATGAGGGAAGAATATGCTGCAATTTGAAGAGTTACGATTAAACTTAGAGGCGATGAAGCCCGATATCGACGATCTGGCGTCCGCGCTGGGACTTGCTCAGATGAAAAGTGAGATTCAACAGCTCGAGAACCGCGCCGCAGAGCCGGGCTTCTGGGATGATATGGACAATTCGCAAAAAATCCTTCAGCGTACCGCAAACCTGAAAGCCAAGGTCGAAAAGTACGAGAAGCTCGTCGCGCGTTATGAGGATACGCTCGCGCTGATCGAACTCGGCGATGAAGCCGAGGATGAAAGCCTGATTGAAGAAGCACAGAGCGAGATCGACGGTATCCGTGCGGATATTGACCGCCAGCGACTCGAAACTCTGTTGACGGGAGAATATGATAAGAGCAACGCGATCCTCACCTTCCATGCCGGTTCCGGCGGCACCGAGGCGCAGGACTGGGCGGAAATGCTCTATCGTATGTATTCACGCTGGGCTGTTGCCCACGGCTTCAATGTCAAGGAGATTGACTATCTTGACGGTGATGAAGCAGGCTTAAAAAGCGCAGTTCTCTTGATCGAGGGCGAGAATGCCTACGGTTATCTGAAGAGTGAAGCCGGCGTCCATCGTCTGGTACGCGTTTCTCCCTTTGACTCTGCCGGACGCAGACATACCAGCTTTTCGTCCCTCGAGGTGATGCCCGAGATCAACGACGATATCAAGGTCGAGATTCCCCCCGAGGAGATTAAGATGGATGTATACCGCGCTTCGGGCGCTGGCGGCCAGAAGGTCAACAAGACCTCCTCCGCCGTTCGACTGACGCATATCCCGACCGGTATCGTTGTGGCTTCGCAGGTAGAGCGCTCTCAGTATCAGAACCGAGACGTCGCGATGAAGATGCTGATCTCAAAGCTCATGGAGATCAAGGAGCGCGAGCATCTCGAGAAGATCGAGGATATCAAGGGCGTCCAGAAGGAGATCACCTGGGGCTCACAGATTCGCTCCTATGTATTTATGCCGTATACGCTTGTGAAGGATCACCGAACATCCTATGAGACCGGCAACATCAATGCGGTCATGGACGGCGATCTCGACGGCTTTATTAACGCCTACCTCAAGGCGCTGTCACTCGGCGAATTGCAGGGTTAACCGACGCGTCGGTTTCGCTTGATGAACCACAACAGCCTCCCAAAACCGGGAGGCTGCTTTTCAATATGTCTATATTGATTATTCAATATATAATAGGCGATCAAAATACCTTTGTCTGACAATGCCGCATCGTGATAAATAAATGGCATGAATTAGCTATCCTGTGCTGCCTTCAGCGCCTTTGCCAGCTGATCGGGGCAGGATGTCCCTCTGCCGGCGCAGTCGATGCCTTCAAGCCTTTCGATCGCTTCATCAACCTCCATACCCTGCACCAGCTTGCCTATGCCCTGCAGATTTCCGTTGCAGCCGCCCAAAAAGCGACAGCCTTTGATGACGTCATCCTCGATCTCGATTTCGATCAGGCGTGAACAAACTCCTCTGGGAATATACGTATATTTCATCATAACCTCCGATGATCAGTTGTATTGAAAAAGGCTTGCCGCAGCAAGCCTTGGAGCGGATAACGGGGCTCGAACCCGCAACATCAACCTTGGGAAGGTTGCGCTCTACCATTGAACTACATCC